>JANONL010000385.1:0-2911 GCA_031420815.1 Sphingomonadales bacterium
ATCCACCAAGCCCAATAGTAAACCGACCAATCATTGTAGAAACCGGTATCCGTGCGACCGATTGGATTGGATAACGCAGGCAGAAGCTTCAGATAGTTGAAGATGTTAATGACGATGTCCGCGAGCAATTGCATTGCCGAGCCTGTGGTCAAGACGAAGATCATCAATGCAAAGGCGATCCACATGTTAACCTCGCTTAGGATGCGGATACCGCGATCTATGCCACCGCGAACCGAGAGAAAGGTGATGCCCGCCATGATAGCGATCAACGTCAGTATCAACACTGGCGAGCTCGCTACCCCATATAGATAGCTAATACCTGCCATCGCTTGCTGGGCGCCCAGTCCCAGCGATGTAGCCAGCCCGAAGATCGTCGCCAACACCGCCAGCACCTCGATCACATCACCGGTCAGCCCCCATACTGCCTTGCCGATCAAGGGGTAGAACGCCGATCGCATCGAAAGTGGCATGTTAAAATCATAAGCGAACACCGCAAATGCCAGTCCGGTAACGGTGAAAATTGCCCACGGATGGAGCGACCAGTCAAAGATCGTCGCCGCCATGGCTAGGCTACGCGCGGCTGCCGCATCACCTGCCGTACCGCCGAGTGGCGCGGCAGATCCGCCCGCCATCGAAGAGGTAAAATGGGTTACTGGTTCGCCTACGCCGTAGAAGACTAAACCAATACCCATGCCCGCGCCAAAGAGCATCGCGAACCAAGATAGCCGCGAATAATCCGGGCTAGCACCCCGGCCGCCAAGCCTGATCTTGCCGAGCGGCGACAGCGCAACGACGACGCAAAACAGCAAGATCAGGTTGCCAACCGACATAAAGAACCAGTCGAAGTGGGAGACAGCGCCGGCGCGCAACACAGAAAACACATCCGCTGATGCCTTTGGCGCGATCACGCTGAAAAGAATAACGATCAGTGAAATTATAGCGGTCGGAAAGAATACCGCCGGGTTGATATTCATGCCCCCCCAATTGCGGTTGGACTGGCCATAGGCCCCATGATCAATATCTTTCGTCCAATCCACCTCATACCCCCAAAAGTTATTAGTAGCTGGCAGCGGTTGTCAGCGCCGTCCAGAGCCATGGCGCAAAGCTGCGCCAAACCTCGACGTGAAAGCATTCGTCGGCTTCACGGATCAGGATGATTTCGACGGTTTCGTAAATAGTCCGCGTGGCACGGCCGACCGCAAACCTGTCGAGATCAAGCGGACAACCAGACAGCAGCGTTTCTGCCGCACGTGGCCCTTCGACAATAAGGGATATGGAACGCTCGCTTACGTCGGTTACGGCAATTTGGCGGCCATCGCCCATCGGGATCGTAACCCCGGAGGAAGCGCGCATCAACCATTCATCGGGGCCGAGACAGGCAACGCCACCTTGCGTCTCGCCAATCTTTTGCGGTATCTTAATTTTCAGCATGGTTTCAAGAGCCCGCGGCTGACGCGCACGCAATGAATAGCGTGCCATTGGCGGAGCAAGAGTGATCGTGACACCCGCTGTTACAAACGGCGTCGTTGGAACCGGCTCGCTTCGGGTCAAGATGTCAGACATGAAGCCGCGCGCCTTCGGGATCATAGAAGACCATATCGCTTACGGTCGCGACATGAGTTTTACCGGGCATGGGAATGTGCAGCGTCTTACCCATGCGCCCTTGCCCGCCCTCCACCAGCGCCATCGCGATCGACCGGCCCATCGCCACGCTCCAGTAAGACGAGGTGACATGGCCGATCATTTTCATCGGTATAGGCTGACGCGGGTCAGCGACAATTTGCGCACCTTCCTCAAGCACGACGTTCGGATCATCGGTTAGCAAACCGACCAATTGCTTGCGTCCCGGCGCAACAATATCGGGGCGCGCAAGCGAACGCCGCCCGACAAAATCTGGCTTCTTCCTGCCGACCGCCCAATCTAGTCCGGCATCATAGGGGGTGACGGTGCCATCGGTATCCTGCCCGACAATGATGAAGCCTTTTTCCGCCCGCAGAACGTGCATTGCCTCGGTGCCGTATGGGGTGATGTCGTACTTCGCGCCCTCGGCCATGATCCGCTCCCAAAGCGCGCGGCCATAAGCGGCTGGCACATTGATTTCAAAACCCAATTCGCCGGTAAAACTAACCCGGAACAATCGGGTTGGAATGCCGCAGATTGTGCCTTCGCGGATCGCCATGTGCGGGAACGCTTCGGAAGATAGGTGGATGCCCTCAACTATCGGCTCTAACAATTTCCGCGCGTTCGGGCCTTGTAGCGCAATCACTGCATATTGCTCGGTCGTGCTGGTCAACCAGACGTTGAGGTCGGACCATTCAGTCTGGAGATAATCCTCCATCATGTTCAGCACACGCGCCGCACCGCCGGTGGTGGTGGTCAAGTGAAACCGGTCGGGTGCAAGCCGCGCCGAAACGCCATCATCAGTAATAAAGCCGTCTTCTTTGAGCAGCAACCCATAGCGGCACCGCCCCGGTTCCAACGCCTTCCAAGGGTTGGTGTACATGCGGTTCAAAAACTCGGCCGCATCGGGACCGACAACTTCAATCTTGCCCAAAGTTGACGCATCGAAAATGCCGAGGCTTTTCCTTACCGCGACGCATTCGCGGTTGACCGCAGTGTGCATATCCTCTCCCGCCTTCGGGAAATAGCGTGCCCGCCGCCACTGCGCGACCAGTTCAAACACCGCACCATTCTCATCTGCCCAGCCATCGATATTGGTCTTGCGGGTTGGCTGAAACAACGCGTCCTTGGCATGCCCAGCAATTGCGCCAAATGTCTGGGGTGTGTAGGGCGGACGGAAGGTGGTGAGACCAATATCGGTCACCGGCTTCGCCAAAGCTGTTGACGCAATCTGTAGGCCGTTAAGGTTTGATGTCTTACCCTGATCGGTCGCCATGCCGTTGGTGGTGTA
>JANONL010000386.1:0-1648 GCA_031420815.1 Sphingomonadales bacterium
CGCCATGTCGCTCAGTTCGGCGTCGCCATGCGGATCGCGCGCCATGATTTGCAGCGTCTCGACCTCGGCGCGTAAACGCCGCACAGTCTTCGCCGCCATTGCCACCGGCTCCAGCTCGGAATATTCCTTGGACGCGGTAACGAACGCATCGCCGACCATCTGCCCGGTCGCCATCCGCGCCTCAAGCTCGGCAAACCGCGATTCTATCTGCGCGATACGTTGCGGGGAGATTTTCATTCTGACATCCCACCCCAACCCATTTTGTCATTCCCGCGAACGCGGGAATCCATGGTCTTACCTCCAACTTTCAGCCAGGTTTTTGTTCGCGCAAAGACGCTAAGACGCAAAGCAACCCCTTGGCGTCTTTGCGTCTTAGCGCGAACCACTTTTTCCGACAGTTCAGGCCATGGATTCCCGCTTTCGCGGGAATGACAAAAATTAGGCGTTTTCATCAAACCGCTAGTTCTGGCCAAATCACGTGCTCTAATAGCGCCCGAGCACGATCACTGTTGTCTTGCGTCCAGAACCGAATTGGCTCCGAGGACAACGACACCATTTCCAACGCGCCTAGCTTCATTGCTTTATCAAATCTCTTCCTTGGCGATCCGCTGGCAAACAATTCTGTTTTGAGACCGCCACTTCGAAGAACGGTCGCGGCTTTAATTCCGCGCAATAAAGCTCGGTCATCTTCGACTACCACCACAGCATCCAATCGCGCAGGCTCGGCGTCATCAATCAACATCGCCAAGCGCTCAATCCCGGCAGCCCAACCGACCGCAGGCGTCGCTGGTCCACCCAAATTTTCGATCAGTCCGTCATAACGCCCGCCGCCAAGCACCGTGCCTTGCGCGCCGAGCCGGTCGGTGACAAATTCGAACGCGGTGTGGCGATAATAATCGAGGCCGCGCACCAGACGGGCGTTGCGTTCCCAAGCGACGCCTGCTGCATCCAGCCCCGCAGTTACCGCGCTAAAGAAATCCTGCGCTTCGCCTGACAGATAATCGTCGATCACAGGCGCAGCATGACATATCCCCCGATCGTCCGGGTCTTTGCTGTCCAATATCCGCAGCGGGTTGCGGCCCAGCCGGTCGACGCTGTCTTCCGACAAACTGGCGCGGTGGTCGTTGAAATACTCAACCAAAGCCGCCCGCCACGCATCGCGGCTCTCGATGTCGCCAAGCGTATTCAGCTGTAGCGTAACCCCGTCATTTATGCCCAATTCCTTGAGCAGCTGGTCGGCCATTACCAGCAATTCGACGTCTGCCTGTGGTTCAGCCGCACCGATAATCTCTGCATCGATCTGGTGG
Organism: Sphingomonadales bacterium; assembly: GCA_031420815.1. Lineage (GTDB taxonomy): Bacteria > Pseudomonadota > Alphaproteobacteria > Sphingomonadales > Sphingomonadaceae > Sphingorhabdus_B. Next base: position 1,308 of record JANONL010000386.1, read on the forward strand.
AACTGGCGGTACCGGCCCTTTTGCGGACGCTCGTAGCGGAACAACGGCCCATGCACCGACAGCTTCATCGGCGCATATTGTTGCCAGCCATTGGTCAAATAAGCGCGCGCGATGCCTGCGGTAAATTCGGGCCGCAGTGTGATCGAATCTCCGCCGCGATCCTCGAATGTGTACATTTCCTTCGACACCACATCGGTCGCCTCGCCGAGGCTGCGCGAAAACACCGCGGTCGGCTCGATCACCGGCAATTGCAGCCCTTTAAAGCCATAAAGCCGCCGCACGCGCTCAAAGGTCGCAACGACATGCGCAAACCGTTCCTCGGTTTCGCCGAACATATCCTG
>JANONL010000387.1:0-1503 GCA_031420815.1 Sphingomonadales bacterium
CGTACGGTTGCCTGAGGCTGCGTTGCTGGTCAACGCCAGCCCACTTGGCATGAACGGACAGGATCCGCTTATCGTCGATCTTGCGCCATTGCCGGATGACGCGCTGGTCTATGACCTGGTCTATGCCCCGATTGAAACCGCTTTGCTGAAAGCGGCGCGAGCGCGTCATCTGGAAACGGTGGACGGGCTTGAAATGCTTGTCGGGCAAGCAGCGATTGCCTTTGAGCTTTTCTTCGGCGCTGCTCCTCCTCCTGACGGCGAGGATGAGTTGCGTTCAAGGTTACTTGCATGAAGCAACCATTGATTATCGGCCTTACCGGCTCGATCGGCATGGGCAAGTCGACCGTCGCGGCGATGTTCGCCGATGAGGATATTGCGATTTTCGACGCTGACTCCGCAGTGCATGCGATGCAGGCAGCTGGCGGTGAACTTGTGCATGAAATCGAATCAGCGTTTCCCGGCACCACCGGTCCGAACGGCGTCGACCGTACGGCGTTGGGCGCAGCGGTGCTGGGTGACCGCGACAAATTGGCGAAGCTGGAGGGAATTATTCATCCTGCGGTCGCCCGTCGGCGCACGCAGTTTGTTGCAGCGCATGCGGATGATGCCGTATTGCTGTTCGATATTCCTTTGCTGTTTGAAAAAGGCGGTCATGCCGGGGTTGATGTGACCGTTGTGGTCTCTGCTCCGGCACCCGTCCAGCGCGAACGCGTGCTGGCCCGGACCGGGATGACCGTCGAGCGTTTCGAGCATATACTGGCGTTGCAAATGAACGACGCCGACAAAAGGGCGCGGGCCGATCATGTCATCGACACCGGGGTCAGTCTGTCCGAAACAAGGACGCAAGTGCGTAATCTTGTCAAAAGCTTGCGCGCAGCCCTTGCGTAACGGCAAAAATGCTCCGATATTCGATATAAGATGAGAGAAATAATTTTCGATACCGAGACCACAGGCTTTGATCCCCAGACCGGGGACCGGATGGTGGAAATAGGATGTATCGAAATGGTTGGCCGGATAATGACCGGCGAAACCTATCACGCTTATTTCAACCCTGAACGGCAAATGCCCGCTGCTGCTGAGAATGTGCACGGACTTTCCGACCGGTTTTTGTCGGACAAACCTTTCTTTTCACAAAAGGCCGGGGAATTATTGGCGTTTCTCGGCGACAGCCCGCTGGTCGCGCACAATGCCAGCTTCGATTTCGGCTTTCTCAACAACGAGCTGGATCGTTGTGGTCAGCCACGCGTGGCGATCGAGCGGATGGTCGATACCGTGGCACTCGCCCGCGTCCGTCATCCGGGAGCCAAACTGTCGCTCGACGCCTTGTGCACCCGTTACGGCATCGACCGTAGCCACCGGGTGAAGCACGGTGCGCTGCTCGACGCGGAACTTTTGGCGCATCTCTACATTGAACTAACCGGCGGTCGCCAGATTGGACTTGGGCTGGCCGATAACGCGGCGGGAACCGCAGCAGAGATTGGTTCAGCCGGCATTGCACAGACA
>JANONL010000388.1:0-2529 GCA_031420815.1 Sphingomonadales bacterium
CCATTCGGCCCAGAATATCGCGTTCCATGAGGTGGGGCGGCAGGCAATCATGGCCGACCCGCGCTGGAACAATGGCGCTTATTATGGGCGGGAAACCCCTGCATCCGGATTAGCGGTGGCGCGCATGGCGGCGCATATCACCTATTTGTCCGAGGCCGGTCTTACCGAAAAATTCGGGCGGCGGTTGCAGGACCGGGATGCCAAAAGCTTTGGCTTCGACGCCGATTTTCAGGTCGAAAGCTATTTGCGTTATCAGGGCCTGAGCTTTGTCGACCGGTTCGACGCCAACAGCTATCTCTACATCACCCGCGCGATGGACTATTTCGACCTCGCCGAGGCGCATGACGGGGTATTGGCCAAAGCCTTTGCCGGAACCAAAGCACGGTTCTGCCTGATCAGTTTCGACAGCGACTGGCTTTATCCTACCGCAGAATCGCGCCGCATCGTTCATGCGCTTAATGCAGCAGGAGCAGCCGCCAGTTTTGTCGAGCTATCGAGTCCGTTCGGCCATGACAGTTTCCTGCTCGATGCGCCGGAAATGAACCGGATTGTTGACGGCTTTTTAAGCGCAGGGGAAAGCCGGTGAATATGCTCCGCCCCGATCTTGCCATCATCGCGCGTAATGTCCGAGAAGGCGCGCGCATCCTTGATATCGGTTGCGGTGACGGCGCGCTGATGGCGGCTTTACGTGACCAAAAGCATGCCGACGCCCGCGGGCTGGAGATCGATCCGGCCAATGTCGCCGCCGCTGTTGCGCGCGGTTTGTCAGTAGTGCAGGGCGATGCGGATACCGATCTAGCCGATTATCCCGATGGCAGTTTCGATTATGCCATCCTCAGCCAGACATTGCAGACTACCCACCGGCCCGACTTGGTGCTCGACCATCTGCTGCGTATCGGACGACAGGCTTTCGTATCATTCCCCAATTTTGCGCAGTGGCGGATCAGGATCGCATTAATGTTTGGCGGAAGAATGCCGGTGACCATGCAATTGCCGCACCGCTGGTATGACACCCCCAATATCCACCATGTGACGATTGATGACTTCCGCGGCTATTTGAAAGATCGTAATGTGGTGATTGAGGGGCAGTGGTTTCTATCCGGCGATAAACCGCGAACAGAAAATAGGGCCAATTTGATGGCCGAGCATGCGGTGTTTCTGCTGCGGCGTTAGGCCGCAATAGCCTGAGCGACCGCTCGGATTGCTTCGGGACGGGCGACAAACGCCATATGCGTGCAGCTCAGTTCGACCTGCTCGTCCGATTCGTGCGCAAGCCCGCGCGCTGACGAAACGGCAACGACGCCGTCGCCTGCCGACCAGATTGCGCAAGTCGGCACTGGCGGTTTTTCAGCGAGCATGACCGCAATCGGCGGCGCGTCGATGCTATGCCCGGCCACCAGCTCGTAAAGCCGCCACGCATTATTCGCGCGCAAATCACCGGAGAACGGGCTGCCCAGTGTTACCACTTTGGCAACGCGGTTGGGCGCATGCTTGGCATATTCGCGGGCGATAAGTCCGCCGAGGCTCCAGCCCACCAAAACGACCGGCGTTTTGATACCGAGCGTATCGATCTGGGCATCAATCCGCTCGAAAATGTCGGCTTTGATTCCCCGATTGCGCCCGAGCCCCCAGCCGTGCGCGACAAACCCGGCTGCCGCCAGCGAACGGCGCAGTCGGGCAGTGGTCTGGTCTGAAGCCATGAAGCCGGGCATGACCATGACATGCTGGCCATCGCCTTTGACGGACAACGGCACTGCACCGGCAAACGTCGCAGCGCTACGCATATAGGCAAATGACAACGATTCTCTCGCGAACAGCCGCAATGGCGGTGCGCTACGCGGTTTTTTGCGGCGCTGCCATTCGGCCAGCGTTGAAGGGAAAGCCCATGCCATACCGCCGATATAGAGCGGAAAGGCATTTATGAAAGATTTATGACAAAGATAATTCTTGAATATTCACGGGATAAGCAACGGCGGTGGCGGCACTGTTGGTTCCCGCGCCGTGGAAACGGGTGGCATTGCAACGGGTGCGGGAGCAATGATTGCACTGCGTTCCAGTACATCCAGAGCTTTGCGTGCCTGGCTGTAACGTCGCGCCTTTGTCAGCCAGCCTTGCGCCGAGGGCGCACCGGGCATCGCCAACACTTCTGCTACCGCACCGCCGATGTTGCCAGATTCCACCAAGACATGCGCGCGAAGCAATCGCTGTGTGGGCGCAGGCGACGGCGATCCGTCCCGCCGCAGCACGAAAAGCTCGGAAAACTCCCGACGAATAGTGGCCCATGCGCCAGCATCGCGCTCACCAGTAAGCAACACAGTGTCGAGGGTGCCAAGCTCGGCTTGCAACGCCTCCAGCGTTACCGGTGCTTGTGATGCCGCCAGAATGGTGGCGACGGCCTGCGGTTGGCTGGCGCCAAATCGCAACCTGAGCTGGTCTGCCAAATAGCCGAGTGGCGCGCCGCTATCGATCGCGCGTCTGGCGGCAAAGGCGACAAGTAATCCCTCTGCCCGCGCCGCATTGCCCGACGCA
>JANONL010000389.1:0-10362 GCA_031420815.1 Sphingomonadales bacterium
CGCAGCAACCCCATCAGGTCGCTCACTTCGTCCTCCGGCCGTTTCCAGTTCTCGCTGGAAAAGGCGTAAAGGCTGAGCGCCTCCAGCCCGAACTCGCCTGCCGCGCGGACAATTTTGCGGACGGTTTCGACGCCCTTTTTATGCCCCAAGGCACGCGGCAAATGGCGCTTTTTGGCCCAACGGCCATTGCCGTCCATGATGATCGCAACATGGCGCGGCATTGTGCCGACGCCTACTTCGATGCGCGCTGGGGCTTTTGCAACGGATGCCATCACAGAGCTACCTATACCCGTTCGTGTCGAGCATCGTCGAGACACCGTGAGTTCGCGCATGCCTTATGGGTGTCTCGACTGCGATCGACACGAACGGATCTTGGAAAAAGATTTGCGCCAACATCACTGGCTCATTATTTCCTTTTCCTTGTTCGCCGCTGCGTCATCGACCGCCTTAATCATCTCGTCGGTCATTTTCTGCACTTCGGTTTCGAGGCGCTTACGGTCGTCCTCGCTGATTTCCTTTTTGTTTTCATCGGTTTTCAGCGCGTCATTGGCATCGCGGCGGACGTTGCGGATCGCAATTTTCGCTTTTTCGGCATATTGCCCGGCGAGTTTCGCCAGTTCCTTGCGGCGCTCTTCGGTCAAATCGGGGATCGGAAGCCGCAGCGTCTGCCCGTCAGTTATCGGGTTCAGGCCCAATCCCGCCGAACGGATCGCCTTTTCGACCGGCGTCACGTTGGAACGGTCCCATACCTGCACCGTCAACATCCGTGGCTCAGGGGCGCTAACCGTTGCCACCTGGTTCAACGGCATGTTGGAGCCGTAAACCTCAACCACCACTGGATCGAGCAACGTCGTGTTGGCACGGCCCGTGCGCAGCCCGCTCAAATCGCCCCTGAACGAATCAACCCCGCCCTTCATCCGGCGTTCGACATCGGCTTTGTCATATTGTGCCATGATTAATTCCCCTCATTATTCACTAAGGTGCAGGTACCCGAACCATCGAGCACCTTCAGGATATTCCCCTGTTCGCGGATCGAAAATACGACAATCGGAATATTGTTATCGCGGCAGAGCGCAACAGCACTGGCGTCCATAACTTTCAAATTGTCCGATAAGACCCGGTCATAACTTAATGTTTCATAACGCGTTGCGGTTGCGACTTTCTTCGGATCAGCATCATAAACGCCATCGACCGAAGTGCCCTTGAACAAAGCATCACACTTCATTTCGGCAGCACGTAACGCCGCCCCTGAATCTGTGGTAAAATAGGGCTCGCCAACGCCAGCAGCGAAAATGACAATCCGACCTTTTTCCAAATGCCGTTCGGCTCGCCTGCGAATGACCGGCTCGCAAACCTTATCCATTTCGATGGCCGACTGAACGCGCGTCGGCACACCCAATTGCTCAAGCGCATTCTGCATTGCGAGCGCGTTCATGACGGTCGCCAACATGCCCATATAGTCGGCCTGCGCGCGGTCCATGCCCTTGGCAGCGCCCGCCATACCACGAAAAATGTTGCCCCCGCCAATCACCAGGCAAATTTGCAGTCCGGTATCCTGCGCCGCCTTCACCTCTTCGGCAACGCGCGTCACTGTGTCGGGGTCGATGCCAAAGGACTGATCGCCCATCAGGACTTCGCCCGACAGTTTTAGCAGGATGCGGCGATAGCCGTTTGCGCTCATGTTTTCCTCAATCCCGAATGCAGATACGACAATGGCGCATAGCTATAGGAGCCACGCGCCATATCGCCAAGTGCCTTCCTTATCCCTCTCCTGTGGGAGAGGGTTGCGAAAGCTTGGCAGCTTGCTGCCTAGCCGTGGCTGGGTGAGGGTTTTGAGCTCGAAAGGGCACAGCCCCTCACCAACTTCGCCTAAGCCTATCGGCTAAGGCTTCGTGTCCTCTCCCAAAGGGAGAGGGAAAGTGTCAATTACCAACCGCTGCTGCGACTTCAGCCGCGAAATCGGAAACTTCCTTTTCGATGCCTTCGCCGAGCTGGAAGCGGACATAATCCGTCAGCACGATGGGCTTGCCAGCTTCTTTGCCAGCCGCTGCAACAACGTCGGATATTGTGGTCTTGCCGTCCATTACGAACAACTGGCTAAGCAAAGCATTTTCCTTGGCGAATTTCTTGACCGAGCCTTCGACCATCTTTTCGACGATATCGGCAGGCTTGCCGCTTTCGGAGGCCTTTTCACGAGCAATCCCGCGTTCACGCTCCAGCGTGTCGGCGTCCAAGCCGCTTTCGTCGAGTGACAGCGGAAATGCCGCTGCGATGTGCATCGCAAGCTGTTTGCCAAGGCCGTCGAGCGTTGCTGCATCCGCTTCGCTTTCGAGCGCCACGAGAACACCGATGCCGCCCATGCCGGGTGCTGCTGCGTTATGCACATAGGATACAACGCGGCCATTTGTTACCGACAGCGATCTGGCGCGGCGAATGACCTGGTTTTCACCGATGGTCGCAATGTTGCTGGTCAACACTTCCTGAACCGTGCCGCCAGCGGGATAGCTGGCAGCCAAAATGGCTTCTGCATCATTTGCACCCAGGCTCAATGCCACGCTGGTTACGCTACGAACGAAATCCTGAAACTGGTCGTTCTTGGCAACAAAGTCGGTCTGGCTGTTGATTTCAACCGCAGTCCCCTTTGTTCCTTCGACGGCAACACCGACAAGACCTTCGGCAGCCGTACGGCTCGATTTCTTGGCAGCGGTCGCAAGACCCTTGGCGCGCAGCAAATCAACGGCGGCTTCCATGTTACCAGCGGTTTCTTCAAGCGCCTTCTTCGCGTCCATCATTCCGGCGCCGGAAAGCTCACGCAGTTCCTTGACGGCAGATGCGGTAATTGCAGACATAGTGTGTCCTTTCGAAATTTGTGAGAGCCACGCCCTCTAACTTAAACGTTGTCACCCCCGACTTGATCGGGGGTCAATGGTCTGAGCCTTCGGTTTAAACCATGATATCAGGCCATGGATTCCCGCGTTGACGCAAACGTCGCCTTCGGCACCGCGGGAATGACACAGTTTTCTTACGCTTGCGCAGCCGGAGCAACTTCTTCAGCAGGTGCTTCTTCAGCTTCAGCAGCCGGAGCAACTTCTTCAGCAGGCGCTTCTTCAGCAACCGCTTCAACCGGAGCAGCTTCCTCAACCGCAACGACTTCCGCAACCAGCGCAGCCTCTGCAACGGGGGCCGCTTCTTCAGGCCCAACAGCTTCTTCCATCGTCGCCGGTGCGTCGGCGGCTACCGGGGTTTCTTCAACCAAAGCAGGCTCAGCTACAGGCTCGACAGCCGCGCCAAGGTCAACACCAGCAGCCTGCGCCGCCTTCATGTTACCCTTAGTCGCTGCGGTCGCGATGGCGTCGCAATAAAGACGAAGCGCGCGCGCCGCGTCATCATTGGCAGGAACCGGGAACGCAATGCCGTCTGGCGAGACGTTCGAATCAAGGATCGCGATGACCGGAATGCCCAGAACATTGGCTTCCTTGATCGCGAGTTCTTCCTTGTTGGCGTCGATGACGAACATCACGTCAGGAATGCCGCCCATGTCGCGGATGCCGCCAAGGCTCATTTCGAGCTTGTCGCGTTCGCGCGTCATTTGCAGGATTTCTTTCTTGGTGAAGCCCGTGACTTCGCCCGAAAGCTGCTCTTCAAGCGTTTTCAATTTCTTGATCGAGTTCGAAATCGTCTTCCAGTTGGTGAGCATCCCGCCCAACCAGCGGTGGTTGACAAAATGCTGACCCGAAGCGCGCGCGGCATCGGCGATAGGGCCTTGCGCCTGACGCTTGGTGCCAACGAACAGAACCTTGCCGCCGCTCGCAGCAGTCTGTGCGACAAAATCAAGTGCACGCGCAAAAAGCGGCACCGACTGCGACAGATCGAGAATGTGGATACCGTTACGCGCACCGAAAATATACGGCTTCATACGCGGGTTCCAACGGTGGGTTTGGTGGCCAAAATGCGCTCCGGCCTCGAGCAATTGCTGCATAGTAACGACAGGTGCCGCCATGTTATTTATCCTTCCGGTTGTGCCTCTGGGAAACAAGAACGTCACGACTACCTGAAAGGCAGCGATCAGCACCGGTATGTGCGTTTCCCATGTGGAATGAGCGCGCCGTTAGATGGCGGGCGGGGATTCGTCAAGGAGTTTAGTGGGTCGCAACGTCAACTGACATGACACGCCCCATCGGGCCTTATCCAGTTTTTAGCAAATGCGGGCTATCACAAAGCAATGAAACCGAACAGCAATCCGATATTCGATTATCTGACCAACTGGAACGAGATACTCTGGCAGATCTATCCCGATTATGCGCCAACAGGTTCGGGCAACCTGCTGGGAGCAGCTGTCGGTATCGACCAGGCGTTCATCATGCAGATGCTGATCCCGGCGTTCGAGGCTCAGCGGTGGACGTTTGACCCAGCGACGGGGCTTGGCACCGGGCTCGATATCAGGGGCGTGGCGCATGCGCTTTCGGTCAATGAAGATCGGATTATCACGCATGCAGCCGACGCGCTGAGCGTCGGCGGGACCAGCGGCACAGACTTTTTCTACATGACCGCAGGCGACCAGACACTCACCGGCGGCAACGGCGCTGATTTCTACTTCGTCGGCGGCAATGCGGGCAATGACGTCATCCGCGATCAGGATTCGGGCGGCGATGATGAATTGCGCTTTACCGCCGCTGATTCCAAACATGTAAAAGCCATTCGCGACGGCCAGGATCTGATCCTCGAAATCCGCAATCCTTCGACAGGCTCAGGACCAGGTGTGCTTCTCAGCACCACGCGGCTGACCGACCAGTTTCTGGGCGAACTCAATCCCACTCTTTCGAACGGCAAGCAGTTGCAGTCGGGGGTCAACCAGATCGTCCTTGCCGACGGTGTCATCTGGGACCGGTTCCGCATGGCAATGCAGGTCGCCGATCCGCGCGATACGGGTGATGTCTACGCGGGCTCGGGCTCGGGCGATGTTCTGTGGGGCGGCAAGGGCAATGACGTGCTCACCGGCGGGCTTGGCGGCGATATCTACATCTTCCAGCGCGGCGACGGGCAGGACGTGTTTTCAGAACGCGGCGGGTTCTCGTTCGGGCCAGGTTCTGTGTCTGTTGGTTGGAGGCGCGGGGTGGTGAGGCGGAAGCAGCTCGCATCGTTCAATGACAACCGGGCGAGAGTTGGGTGCAGAGCGGCATACCATACTTATGACGATAGGATAGCGGCATGATGGTGCGACGTATGTTTGAACGGTTTGTGCTAGGTGCGATGGCGTTAAGTGGGTTGGCCTCGCTTGGTGGATGCAACGATGATCGCTGGACGGACTATAGCTACAAGATGACCGTTTATGTGGGCGACAAAGCATATTCAACCGTACGGCACGTGAAAATCGAAGAAGGCTCAAGCATTCAAGATTCGTCGGGGCGCCGTGTGGATCGACGGACAGAGGGTGAGGCGGTAATTATTGATACAGCATCCGGGCCCGTATTTGCTTTGATGGTGCCCGCAGACGGGCAGTTCGGCAACGGTTTTTATGGGGCCTATTTGGCGGAACCTGCCTTGGTGCCAGCGATCGGCAAGCCGCAAGAGAGCGATGTCGATTTGACAATTCAGGAATATCGAGAAGAGCAGCCGGGCTTTGACCTGTTGGCTGATGATGCTGAGACGCATAATGCTATGCTGGAAGTGGAGGGTCCTCGCTCGCTTCCACGCAGCATCGCAGGTGCGCTGAGCGGCAATGGTCCGACCCGGATGACGGTGTGGCCGATGTTTGTACGCTTTGCCGATATCAATAATCCCAAAACGGTGGAAAAGGTCTTACCAGAAAGCATTGGTGTCACCAACATCACCATCGAAGTTACCGATGAATATGTTACAACGGGAATTGAGAAGAGGTTGAGGTGGTTGCGAGAATTGCAAGCGCGTGGTGGAGCGCTAAATGGGGAGCGTTTCCCCGCAACCAATGACTTAAAGAGCAATTTAGGCTCTGGTGCTTTTTGGATCGGAGAATAAATTGTGAATAGAGATCTTTTCCTATCCATTCTTGCATTGGACTCTTACAATCGAGGGAGTTCCGGGGACACAATACTAATTAGGATTTTGCTTCATAATTTGCGTTACGGTGACCGGTGCGAAAACCCCTAAATTATCCATGCTTGCAATGTAGGATTACAACTGTCAGCAAAGCCCTGACATCGTCATACGGCTACATAGCGGTCGCCACCGCATGGGCCTCCTTCGCTACGCTTTGGCAAACAAACCCTTAAACCCGCGCTGCACCAACCGTTTCAGGTGAGACCTTAGTGTGACTTTCCAAAAAATTCGATTGAGCAATTACGGTGCCAGCAACTACAGTGACAGTACACTCTTTATTGCTCCCTAGCCCGCTCCTGCTACCAATTCCCGATGGCCCGCCTTGCACGTTTCATCATCCCCGACATTCCGCATCATTTAACCCAGCGCGGCAATGGCAGGCAACAGACTTTCTTTTCCCCCGAAAGCAGACTGTATATGCGCGGTTGCTATATTGTGCCATAAATATGAAATGCAAAAGGTCGCGACAGCCATGACGTCCGATACAATATGAAGCCAGTAACCCGCGTCCAGCAAAACCTGCTTGCTGCCAGTGAGCGGCGACTTCTCAATTGGCTTTGCGCGCGCATGCCTGCATCGGTCACGCCAGATCTGTTGACCGGCATCGGCTTTGTCGGGTCAATCGCCACATTTGCCGGCTATGCGTTCAGTTCCTTTCACCTTGCATGGCTGTGGGTGGCGATTGCCGGATATTTCATCAACTGGTTCGGTGACTCGCTCGATGGCAGCCTGGCACGCTACCGCAAAATAGAACGCCCGGCTTTTGGCTATTTTGTCGATCACAGCATCGATTCATTTTCCAACATGATCATTGTTCTGGGGTTGGGGCTAAGTCCCTTCATCCGGCTAGATACGGCCCTTTTCGGGCTTGCAGGCTATCTATTGCTGTCGATCCATACATTTTTGGCTGCCCGCGTAACCGACGAATTCAAGCTGACATACCTCGCCGGTGGCCCCACAGAAATGCGCCTGATGCTGATAGCGATGACTATTGCGATGTTCGTAATGGGCCCCGGGTCTTCATGGATCATGGGGCAGTCGATATTTGATCTGTTTATCGGCGGTTTGGGTGTAATTCTGATCTTGCTCTTCATCGTGCAAACTATCGCTACCGCGCGGCGGCTCAACCAGCCGCAAAAATAATGATAACCGCTGGCCAATTTTTGCCTGCAAGATTAACCCGCCGTTCAGCCGGTGGAGCCTTAGCCAAACTGTCACGCCTCGCTGGAGACCAGAGTTGATCGACGCAAAATCCGTTCTGGTCGCTGCTGCATTGCTTCTGGCAACGGCAACACCCGTCAGTGCGGACGCGGAATTGTCGGTACCAGGCTCTCCGCCCGAACGCATTTCTTTCCTTGTGACCTTTGGCGAAGACAAATGCCCCGAAGCGGTCGGCGACGAAATTATAGTCTGCGCGCCCGCACCTGAAAGTGACCGGTACCGGATCCCCAAGGATCTTCGCGAAACCGAGGCGGCGACAATATCGGGCGGTACCTCCTGGACATCAGCAGTGGAAAGCCTTGACGGATATGCGCGCGCGGTCCTTCCCAACAGCTGTTCGGTCAACGGCTCGGGCGGGTTCACTGGCTGCACGCAGGCTGCGCTCAGGCAATGGTTTGCCGAACGCCGTGGTAAGTTGGAGGCGAACTGATTATCTGCCGCTGCATCATTGTCACCCCGTAATCCTACCCATAGCACCGGCATTGTTGCCGTTCACCGTTGATGTTATGCTCCCCGTTTCGGACGGAGAGAGAAAATGGCAGCTTTTGACGAAACACAACTTCATGCCTTGGTAGGCAAAATGCTCGGCGATCTGGGTGGAGCGTTTAGCGTTCCGACCACGCGGATCGGGCTGCGGCTCGGTCTTTTTGACGCTCTACATGAGGGCGGTCCTGCTACCGCAACCGAACTCGCGGCCCGCGCTGGCGGATTGACCGAGCGTTATGTTCGCGAATGGGCGCTGGCGCAGGCGGCCAATGGCTATGTCAGCTATGATGCCGCGACGGACAGTTTCAGTCTATCCCCCGAACAAGCGATGGTCTTCGCGGTCAAGGACAGCCCGGTTTATCTGGCAGGCGCGTTTGATCTGGCCGCTGCGATGATCGAGATCGAGCCCAAGGTCGAACAGGCATTCCGCACTGGCGGCGGGGTTGGCTGGGGCGAAACCGGCGGCTGCCTGTTCTGCGCTGTCGGGTCGTTCTTCCGGCCCGGCTATGTCAACAGCATCGTGCAGGCATGGCTGCCCGCGCTCGAGGGTGTTACGCCAAAGCTCGAAGCGGGCGCAAAGGTCGCCGATATCGGTTGCGGTATCGGGCATTCAACGCTGCTAATGGCCAAAGCCTATCCCAACAGCAAATTTGTCGGCTTTGATTTCCACGAACCCTCGATTGCCAAAGCGCGTGAACATGCAGCAGCCCATGGGGTCAGCAACCGGGTGCGGTTTGAAACCGCTGCGGCCAAAGATATCAGCGAAGACGATTTCGACCTGATTACCGTTTTCGATTGCCTGCACGACATGGGCGACCCGCGCGGCTGTGCGGCGCATGTGAAGGATATGCTGAAACCCGACGGTACCTGGATGATATGCGAACCGATCGCCGCCGATGATCCTAAAGATAACATCGGCAATCCGGTAAGCCGCCTGTATTACAATGCGTCGACCATGATCTGCGTGCCGACGTCGCTCGATCAGGAAGTCGGCGAAGCGCTGGGTGCTCAGGCGGGCGAGGCCAGGATCAGCGCGATCCTCAAGGACGCAGGGTTCACCAAGGTCCGCCGCGCGACCGAAGGGCCGTTCAATATGATATTGGAGGCGCGCGCCTGACCAAGTGCACGGTCGCCGAGCGCACAGTCGCCGAACCATCATCGGTATTACAGGCTGGGTTTGTGGCCGCTACAGTACGATGCCGCGCTTGGACATAAGGAACATCGTGCACGCAAAACAGTTATCCACAGGTTATATACGGACATACGAGGCGCGGGGGCACTCGATAATCGTGCTTGACAAGCTAGAACATATATAGAACATTGTTCTCTTATTGTTCATACTATAGCAAGCTCACCCCCGATAATCGGTTATTGCAGGGGGCAGAAAGGACCAGAATCCATGACTATCATTGCTTCCATCCTCTTTATTTCCGCCTTGGCTGCTTCGGTATTCGCTATTGCCGTAACTATCGGCAATGCCTTACCGCGCATCCGCGAAGTGATCGAGGCCGAGTTCGGTCCGGAAGTAACTATCGAGCGGCGGGTTATTTTTGGACGGGTGCGACATTGTGGTACAGCGCGCAGGGCAAATGTGCTCGCCTTTCCATTGGCGGCTCGGGTCGAGCAGGAATTCAAGCTCGCGGCCTGAACCCGGGCAGGTTTTCAACTCCAAAAAGAAAAAGGCCACCCTTGCGGATGGCCTTTTCTTGGTTTCAAACGAAAGGGGCCAAAAAGCCCCTATCCAATTTAGTTCACAGCGTCTTTAAGCGCCTTGCCAGCTTTGAATTTGGGCTGGTTCGAAGCTTTGATCGTCATTGGTTCACCGGTACGCGGGTTGCGGCCGGTTGAAGCCTTACGCTTGGCAACAGCAAACGTGCCGAAACCAACGAGACGAACTTCGCCGCCTTTTTTCAGCGCGCCGGTGATCGAATCAAATACGCCTTCGACAGCTTTCGCAGCGTCGGCTTTGGTAAGGCCGCTTGCATCGGCGACAGCACTGACGAGATCTTGCTTGTTCATATTGGGAACCCCCCTCTCAAAGAATATGTTAGACTCATTATTGAATTAATGAATCACGGCGATGCCGGTGGCGGGATAATGGGCAGAATAAAGCGGGTGTCAAAGGAAAAATCCGCAAAAATCCGCCCTTTTCCACTAATTTTACGTCGAGTCGTCGCAAATCCACTCAAAAGCGCCGTCAAAACGCCATCAATGTGTTACTGAGGCGCCGCTTTCGCCGCCGATAGCCGAAGGCAAAGCCGCCGCCAATTCGTCGGCTTCGGTCCATTCGACCGGGATCAATGGCTTAGTCAATGCCCGCGCAAGGACTTGGTCGACGTGGCTCACCGGAATGATTTCCAGCCCTTCCTTGATGTTGGCAGGAATCTCCGCGAGGTCCTTCTCGTTTTCCTGCGGGATCAGTACGGTCTTTATACCGCCGCGAAGGGCCGCCAGCAGTTTCTCCTTGAGGCCGCCGATCGGCAACACCCGACCGCGCAGCGTCACCTCGCCAGTCATCGCCACATCGCAGTGAACCGGAATGCCAGTCAATGTCGACACGATGGTGGTTACCATCCCCAC
>JANONL010000390.1:0-3466 GCA_031420815.1 Sphingomonadales bacterium
TCTCATTCTGCCCAACGCGAAAATCATCGATGCGCGCCGAGATCCGCTCGATTGCTGCTTCTCCAATTTCCGTCAACATTTCGCGCGCGGCCAGGCATTCAGCTATGATCTTTCACATATGGGCCGATATTACGCCGATTATGTAAGGGCGATGGCACATTTCGATGCGATATTGCCGGGCCGTATCCACCGCGTGAGCCATGAGGCGATGCTCGACGATGCCGAAACCGAAATCCGCGTGCTGCTGGCATATTTGGGGCTGCCATTCGAAGAAGCCTGCCTCCATTTCCACCAGAATAAACGCGCCGTCCGCACTGCCTCCAGCGAGCAAGTTCGCCGCCCGATCAATCGCGACGGTGTGGACCAGTGGAAACCATATGAAGCGCATTTGGGGCCGCTGAAAGCTGCGCTTGCAAAATAGGAATTGATTTGAGAGCCTAGCTTCGGTTCCGTCTGACAAGCTCAGGACAATTTTTGCATATGAGTTATCTAGCATCACGCACTATCTGGGCTACTTCTGGCAGGAGCCATTGCAGTGCCCAAAACTGCATTTCTCTTTTTTTCTTTATAGAGTGGCCACTTTGTCCACTTATCGCCGAATACTGGCCGCACGAAGATTGTTGTGCAGGGGCCGTAACATCGTTGCGCCAAGGCAACACTGGCTATGTAAATGTGTCACAAGCGGCGTCGTTAGCCGATTATATGTTGCATCGGCGTACCGAACTGAGTTTAGGCACATGATATAAAAAGGGAGTTTCGCACCATGTACAAGCTTAACCATTCACCAAAAGCCCGCTTTGCTATTTCGGCATTGTTGGCCTCGACCGCGCTCGGGCTCGCTATGCCAGCAATGGCGCAGGAAGCTGCAGCCGATGACGATGATGATGTTATTGTCGTTACCGCGCAAAAGCGTGAGCAGAATTTGCAGGATGTGCCCGTGGCAATCACCGCAATCGGCACCGAGAAACTTGACCAGTTGCAGGTGAAGGAATTTGCCGATGTCGTGAAATTCCTGCCGTCGGTAACAATCCAGCAAGCGGGGCCGGGCTTTGCTCAGGTTTATTTCCGCGGTGTTGCGTCTGGCGAGAACGCTAACCACTCGGCGTCGTTGCCGACAGTCGGCACCTATCTGGACGAGTTGCCGATTACCACCATCCAGGGTGCGCTCGATCTGCATGCTTATGACTTGGCACGCGTTGAGGCGCTCGCTGGACCGCAGGGCACATTATACGGCGCAAGTTCGATGGCGGGCACGATCAAGCTGGTTACCAACGCACCCGACACCAGCGGCACTTATGGTTCGGGCGGGGTCGAGGTCAACAACACCGCGCACGGCGATTTTGGCACTGTGTTCGAAGGTTTTGTCAACGCACGGATTAGCGATAATGCGGCTGCGCGTCTGGTTGGCTGGTACCGCAAGGACGGCGGCTATATCGACAATATTGCGGGCAGACGGACTTATGCATCCTCGGGAATCACGCAAAACAACGCGGCGTTGGTCGAAGA
This sequence comes from Sphingomonadales bacterium, assembly GCA_031420815.1. Classification (GTDB taxonomy): domain Bacteria; phylum Pseudomonadota; class Alphaproteobacteria; order Sphingomonadales; family Sphingomonadaceae; genus Sphingorhabdus_B. The sequence continues at coordinate 1,507 of JANONL010000390.1, forward strand.
AAACTACAACGACGTCGAAACTTATGGCGCGCGTTTAGCACTCGGCATAGACCTCAATGATAGCTGGACCATCCGCCCTGCTGTGATGGGTCAAATCCAGAAAGCCGATGGCAGCTTCGCGCAAGAACGCTCAGGCCAGACCAACAAAGAATTGCAGACCGTCCAGTACAACCCCGAAGGCAGCAAGGATAAGTGGATTCAGGCCGCTTTGACCATCGAAGGCAAGATTGGCACATGGGATGTGACGTTGGCAGGGGGCCATCTGAAGCGCAAAACGGAAACCCAATCCGATTATTCGGACTATGCCTATTTCTATGACGCGCTGGCCGGTTATGGTAATTATTTCTACGACAATGCCGGAAATCTGGTCAATCCGAACCAATATATTCAAGGCATTGACCGGTATAACAAGACATTCGGCGAGTTGCGCGTTGCGTCCCCCGCCGATGCACCATTCCGCGTGATCGCCGGTCTGTTCTATCAGCGTCAGTCGCACAATATCGAACAAAATTACATCATCGACAATATTGCGGACTCGATCACCGTTACCGGCACCGCGAGCAATATCTGGCTGACCAAACAGCAGCGAGTCGACCGCGATTATGCCGCGTTTGGCGAAGCGAGTTTTGATGTGACCGACAAGCTGACTTTGACCGGCGGCTTGCGTTATTACAAATATGACAACTCGCTACAGGGCTTTTTCGGCTATTCGGGTGGCTATTCGAGCCGTACGGGCGAGGCGGCGTGTCTCAATACCGACGGCACCACGCGGCGCGCAAATCCGGGTGGAACGCCAGTGCCGATCTTGGTCGCCGGAAGCCCGTGCACCAACGTCGACAAATCGACATCGGACACCGACTTCATCCATAAGCTGAACGCGACATACAAGTTCAGCGATGACGCATTGGTTTACGCCACATGGTCACGCGGCTTCCGCCCCGGCGGGATCAACCGTCGCGGCACATTGCCACCTTATGGTGCAGATGAGCTCGATAACTATGAATTGGGTTGGAAAACCACCTTTGGTGCCTTCCGCTGGAATGGTGCGGTGTATCAGGAAGATTGGAACGGTATCCAATTGTCCTTCTTGGGTGCCAACGGGCTGACCGAAATCCGTAATGCCGGTATCGCAAGGATTCGCGGTGTCGAAATGGATATGGGTTATCGTCAGGGCGGCTTCACCTTTAACACAGGGTTTAGCTATAATGACGCCACGATTAGGCGTGATTTCTGTGCAATCTCGAATGCGACCTTCGACTGTACTACGCCGGGCAATTCGCTTTTGGCACCCGCTGGTTCGCGGTTGCCAACCACGGCCAAATTCAAGGGCAATGCAATTGCGCGTTATGAATTCCCGGTCGGCGGGTTTGATGGCCATGTCCAGTTCGCGGTCAACTATATTGGCAGCCGTCGGAATGACCTGCGTCCGGCGCAAAACGCGATCAAGGGCAATTTGCCAGCCTATACCACTGCCGATGTTAGCGTTGGGATCAAGGATGACATCTGGAGGATCGACCTGTTCGCAACCAACCTGTTTGACAAGAACGGGATTGTCGGAACGGGCGTGCAATGTCTGGAAACCGTGTGCGGCACAGGTGTCACGCCAGCGACGCCAACCGGCGGCGCGTTCTACGACAATGTTATCCGTCCACGCCTGATCGGGGTGAAATTCTCCCGCGATTTCTAAACGAGTTTGTCACGTAAGTGACAGGGAGGGGAGAGCCGGGCTTTAGGGTCCGGCTTTTTTCATTCAGTTGCGACGGAGTACGCGCCCCACAAAGCTCCGGTCGGCCAACACCTCTGCCGCGCAATTATGTCCGGGTGCGCCGGTAACGCCGCCACCGGGATGCGTGCCCGCACCGCACATATAGAGGCCCTTCAGCGGCCCGCGATAGGCGCCGTGGCCGAGCACAGGCCTTGCCGCCCACAGTTGGTCGAGGCTCATATTGCCGTGCATGAT
>JANONL010000391.1:0-2286 GCA_031420815.1 Sphingomonadales bacterium
AAAATATGTCGCTTGGCCCTTTGTCGGGAAATAACACCTGATCGCGGCCTTCATTGCGTTTGCGGTTGAGCCAGATATGCCCGCCATAGCTGCTATCGGTCGGGCTTGGTGTCTTCATAAAACGCGTCCAGCTGGTCGGCAATAATTGTGCAGCGCGTACCGAACCATTGTTACGCAAGAATTCGCCGAACTTTGCCCAATCGCGCGCGGTTGCGTGGATGACGCTACCACCTAGCATCGTGCCATTGCGGTCGAATTCGGGGAAGGCGCTGGTCATCCCGAGCGGCTCGAACAACCGTCCGCGCGCATATTCAAGCATCGCGTCGCGGCGCACCTCGGGATCTTTGCTATCGGTCAGCGAGCGGGTCATGATATCGGCGAGGATATGGCTGGTTGCGCTGCTATATTCATATTTCTCGCCGGGGTTCGCTTCCAGCGTCCGGCTCTCGGCGTAACGAGCCACATTTTCGCGGCCGTCCAAGAACAGCATTCGCGGCGTGTCTGCATCGAAAATTTCGATGTTGCCTTCCGCCATTTCGGTGTGGTCGAGCCCAGACGACATATGCAACAAATGGCGCAGGGTTATCTTGGCACGCGGGTCGCCGGGGTTGTGCCATTCGGGAACCGGCGCCGGTTCATCGAGCGCCAACCGTCCGTCGGCAATCATTAAGCCAAGCAACGTCGCTGTGACGCTTTTTGCCATCGACCAGCTTATCAGTCGCGTGTCGGGGCCGTAGCCGGGGGCATACCGCTCGGCGATCACGCGGCCTCTGTGCATGATAACCAAAGCCCGCGTTTCCGAAAGCGCCGGGTCTTCGAACATCGGGGCGATTGCAGCGGCCAGTTTGGCATTGCCGACAACCGCGTCGTCGGCAATCATCGTAAGCCCGGGCTTTGCGGGTTTTGCCGACGGCTCCGCGCCACATGACAGCAGCGCAAAAGCGGCTATGGTCGAAAAAGCGGTTGCGGCAAGGCGATGTTTGTTCAAAGGCATAAGTCGCATCGATGCACCAGATAGAGGGCCAATGGCAACCGCAACATTGATACCGACGGAAAAAGCCCCGCGCAGCCGATGGCGTACTGCGCGAAACATACTGCTCGTCCTGTTCACGCTGGCGGTGCTTTGGGTCGTCTGGAACTGGAGCAGCATCAAGGGTCAGGCAAAGGTTGGCGCGGCATATGGCGCGCATATTGCGTGTTCCTGCCGCTATATCGAAGGACGCGATATGGCGAGTTGCGAAACCGATATGGAGCCAGGCATGGAAATAGTCAGCCTGTCGGATGACCCGGAGAACAAGCGCGTGACCGCGACAGTCATGTTTCTGGCGGAGGCGGTGGCCGAGCGGCGTGGTGCTTTCGGATGCGTGCAATTGAACGAGAAAGAGATTGAAGCGCTTTAAGTCGTGCGCTCCGGAGTTCGTAAAATTATTATTGAAAACAGCAGTTCCGTCAAACCCCCGACAATCGCTACAACAAAAGGCGGCGGGTCGAGATACCATATTGCCACAAAGCCGATTGCGATCAGCACTGCCCCAAGCACGACATAGTGGCGCATCCCGTATATCGTCTGGAATAACAGATACCGGGCACCAACAGCCAGCAATGCGATGGCAAAGAACCAGCTCGAATGACTGTCGCTGACCACGTAAGCGACGAGCAGGCCGATCACAAGAAACGGAGTCGACTGGAGTGCGAGCATTTCCAGCGGGTTGGACACAGCGGCCTTTCCACGTTTGAAGACCAATCTAGCCAGCAGAAGCGAAAGCGGGTGGATCGCCATACCGCCGAAGAACAGCGCAGCCATGCCGTATTGCAGGCTGACATTGTGCGTCACCAATCCGGCAATGACCCAGACCAAGCCCGAAACCAGAACGCCGACACCACCATTGGCATAGGCCGTGCGCATATCTCTCTGTGCTTCGCCGAAATCCATTAGCCTTTTACCCCCTCGAAATGGACTTAAGCTGCTGCCACCAATTCAGCCGCGACCGTTTCCTCAATCCAAGCTCCGCCCAGCACACGGTCGCCATCATAAAGCACTGCCGCTTGCCCCGGCGCGACACCGTATTCAGGTGCGTCGAAGCGCAGCCATTCGCCGTCCAGCGTTGCCGGAACCGGCTTTGCCATTGAGCGCACCTTTGCCTGCACGCTGCGCCCGCGCAAGTCGCACAGCCAATTGGCATCGACGACGCGCGCAGCATCAACGGCGAGGGCCTGACGCGGGCCTACGATTACACGGCGAGAGGCCGGATCCAGACGGATGACATAAAGAGGAACCGGCTGCCC
>JANONL010000392.1:0-1668 GCA_031420815.1 Sphingomonadales bacterium
GTCGCGCAAGAGGTAAAGAGTCTGGCGAACCAGACCGCGCAAGCCACAGACGAAATTGCACAGAAGATTGCCGCGATTCAAAGCGCGACCAAGGCTTCGGTTGAATCGAATGCTTCGATCCGCGCAACGGTGGACGAGGTGCAGCAATCAGCCGAACGCATCCGCCATGCGATGGAGGATCAAGCGCAAACGGTGACGATGATTACTGCTTCGGTCGATGAAACTGCATTGGCTGCCGATTTGATGTCGAACACGATTTCGGCAATCCGCAGCGACACCGAAAATGTTGTGTCGGAAATCAGTGCACTCGAACAAGGATTTACCGAAGTAAACGACAAGATTGCATCGCTTCAGGTCAACGCCAGCCGTTTTGTCGGCAACCTCACCCGCTAACACCGGTTGAATTTCTTCCGCCGCTGTGAAAAGCAGCGGGAATGAAAACACATATCGTTGTAACAGGCGCATCGCGCGGCATCGGCGCCGCGATTGTTGCGGCATTCGATCCCGCCATCACCAGCGTCGTCGCTTTCTCAAGCAAGGATGGCGACTTGCGGGACATGGCAACGCCCGCCGCGATTTGGCAACAAGCACTCGACCGGCTTGATGGACGGGTCGATGTTTTGGTCAACAACGCCGGAATATTCGAAGCCAGCCCGATTGACGCGTCCGACGCCGATTGGCTGGAAAGCTGGAACCGCACCATGCAGGTCAACCTGACCGCCAGCGCAGACCTTTGCCGCCGTGCGGTGCTGCATTGGCAACAATGTGGCAACGGCGGGCGGATTGTCAACATCGCCAGCCGCGCTGCGCACCGCGGCGACAGCCCCGCGCATTGGCATTATGCCGCGTCGAAAGCGGGAATGGTCGCAGTGACCAAAACAATCGCGCGTGCTTATGCTGCGCAGCATATTTACGCTTTTGCCGTCTGCCCCGGGTTCACCATGACCGGCATGGCCGAGGATTATCTGGAAAGCCGGGGCGGCGATAAATTGTTGGCGGATATACCGCTCGGTAAAGTCGCGGACCCGCAAGAAGTTGCAGCAATTGCCAAATTCTGTGCGCTCGACGCGCCGCCGTCGATGACTGGCGCGGTGCTGGATGTGAACGGCGCAAGCTATGTCCGATAACTGGTGCCTCACCTTCCCCTGCACACGCACGGAGGCGGAGGCGCTTTATGAGGTTGATGACGTTATCGCCGCGATGTCGCCTGCGCCTTCGATTGTAACGCGGGAAATCGAGGCGTTCAATGACGCAAAATGGGAAATGCTGGCCTATTTCAACGGCAAGCCGCCTGCAGAAATCGTGAGGAAGATTCAGGCGCTTATCCCCAGCGCCACAAATGCAAAGCCGTCCCTCGAAAAACTGCCCGATGAGGACTGGCTGACAATAAGCCAGCGAGGCTTGGCGCCAGTCCGCGCGGGCAGGTTTTTCGTCCACACCGATAGTAATGCCGAAAATATTCCGACAGGCACCAAGGCGTTCCGAATCGAAGCCAGCCAAGCATTCGGCACCGGCGGACATGAAACAACCAGCGGCTGTCTGACAATGCTCGATGCCATGAAGCGGCAAGGCAAGCTCTTTGATCTGATTGCCGATGTCGGCACCGGCACCGGATTGCTTGCTTTTGCGGCGCAGCATTTATGGCCACGCGCTTATGTGACCGCTTCC
>JANONL010000393.1:0-4924 GCA_031420815.1 Sphingomonadales bacterium
CGAAATTCCTGCGGTGAATAGGCCTGGCACAGTCAACAGAACCGGGGTGATGGCCGCCGCAATTAAAAACGGAACGATAATCCCAGCAAGCGATACGCCGATTGCACTCTTCGCCTTTGAACGGAAATGGCCAAGCTGCAATGTGGTGCCGACCAGAAACATATACAGCCCGACGCCCAATTGCGCGCCCGAATAGAGCACGTTTTTAGTTGGCCCCGGGAACATAGCGGCTTGTGCATCGGGGAAGAAAAGCCCGAAAAGAGAAGGCCCCAAGATGACACCGGCTATCATTTCGCCGACAACCTGTGGTTGACCCAAAAACTTCTGACCCAATTTGCCGACTATGCGGCAGGTGATGATGATGATCGCCAGCTGCAGAAAGAAATGGACGCTAAAGTCGGCAGGCGCAAAGCTGTTGGCAGCGGCTTCGACCGCAGGACCGTGCGGATCCAGCACGCCCTTCACAGTATCAATGACGCTATCCAGCATTTGACCCCCTCACATATCGCCTGCTTTACACAGACCCACGCTACGCCGTTGGCACAGTATGAATTGGCGATGCAAATGATTTGCCCGATCAGCGCCACGAAATACGTATGCCCGAATCAGCAAAAAGCCGTGGCGGTCTAAACTACCACGGCCTCTCTCCCCCCGGCGCGTCTGTTACGGCACAAAGCCGATTATTTTACGATAAGGCAATTCTCTCCGGCAGCCTTCAGCTTCGCGCATAATTGCTGTGCAGCAGCGGCGTTGGCGGTGACTGCTTGCAAGCGGAATATCTTGCGCCCGCCTTCGCCCGATGCTTCGGCGATTTTGCGGTTGGTGCCCGACAGGAAACCAAAGCGTTTGCCGAAAGCCGCCCATGCCTGGTCGGCTTTGGCGGCGTCGCCAAAGGCACCGAGCTGGACCATTACCGCTCCGGCTGGTGTCGGGCCGCTGGCTGCTGGTTTGGCTGCGGTTTTCGCACCGCCAACCTTAGCTGGAGTAAGCGTTGCACCGGTTTTCTTGCCTTCGCTTGCGGCAAAGGCAGCATCGCCTTCGCCGTCGAATTTCTTGCCTTCGCGGTCATCGGGGGTGACCTTGTAATCGCCTTCTTGCGCTGCGATCAGTTCACCATTGCCCTGAGCACCGCCGGTCTGATTGCGTTGCAGCCAATAAATACCGCCAACAATCACGGCGAGCAAAAGGAGGCCGCCGAGCACCAATCCGGCGACTTTCAGCGGCGATGCGCCCTCATCATATTCATAGCCATCGGCGGTTTCCAGCCAAGGCAGGCGATCAGGGTCGTCCAGACCCAAGCCATCATTGTTCGTGTCGCTCATGCCAAACTCCCCAATGTCCCAACATGTTGTCACATGCTGTAAGCGGCTTCAACCCCCATGAGTTTCAGTCCATTCCTGATAACTTGCCCGATATTGGTCGCCAAGAAAAGCCTTGCAGCCGTCGTCGCCGGGTCATGTGCCAATATGAAGCGCTTGTCCGGACGATCATTACCAACATTCCAGTAAGCATGAAAGGCCGCAGCAAGATCGCCCAAATAGAAGGCGATACGGTGCGGCTCGCCTGATTTTGCGGCGGCTTCGACGATGCGCGGGAAGTTCGCGGCTTCGCGGATCAACGCAATTTCTTCGTCGCCGAGCAGGTTCAACTGCGTGCCGTCGATGCCGATCCCCGCCTCTTCGCCTTTGCGTAAGGTAGAGGCGATACGGGCATGGGCGTATTGCACATAGAATACCGGATTGTCCTTCGATGCCTCGACCACTTTAGCAAAATCGAAATCCATCTGTGCGTCAGATTTGCGGGTCAGCATGGTGAAACGCACCACGTCTTTGCCGACCTCCTCGACCATATCGGCGAGCGTCACAAACGATCCCGATCGTTTCGACATCTTCACCGGTTCGCCGCCGCGCAGCAGCTTTACCATTTGCACCAGCTTGATGTCGAAATCGACTTTGCCACCGGTTAACGCACCCACCGCTGCTTTGATACGCTTGACCGTACCCGCATGGTCAGCCCCCCAGATGTCGATCATCGCATCGACATTCCGGCTTTTCTGGAAGTGATAAGCGAGATCAGCGCCGAAATAGGTCCAGCTACCGTCGGATTTCTTAATCGGACGATCCTGATCGTCGCCAAATTGCGAAGAGCGGAACAGCGGCAGCGTTACCGGCTCCCAATCCTCGATTTCCTTACCCTTGGGCTTTTCAAGTTCGCCGTCATATACCAAACCCCGCGCGCGCAGTTCTTTCTCCGCCGCATCCGCCTTGCCTTCCACATGCAATACGGCCTCTGATGAAAACAGATCGTGATGGATGCCGAGCAAAGCCAGATCGGCTTTTATCATCTCCATCATGTCACCAACGGCAGCCTTGCGGAACAGCGCCAGCCATTCGCCTTCGGGCGCATCGACGTATTTTACGCCAAATTCCTTGGCAAGCCGCTGCCCAACGGGAACAAGGTAATCGCCGGGATAAAGACCATCCGGCATCGCGCCAACATTCTCGCCCAGCGCCTCGCGGTAGCGCAGATGCACCGAGCGTGCGAGGAGGTCGACCTGCCCGCCTGCATCATTGATGTAATATTCGCGGATGACGGTGTGTCCGGCAAACTCCAACAACGCCGCCAACGCATCGCCGACAACCGCACCCCGGCAATGACCCATATGCATGGGGCCGGTTGGGTTGGCCGATACGTACTCGATGTTTACAGTTCGTCCGTCACCGATGTGTGACCGGCCATAATCGTCGCCGGCATCCGCAATATCGCGCAGCTCATCGAGCCAAGCGGCAGCATCGAGACGCAGGTTGAGAAAGCCAGGGCCAGCAACTTCAACGGCGGTTATGCCTCCGACCTTTGCCAGTTCCGCCGACAAAGCTTCAGCGAGCGAGCGCGGGTTGGTGCCTGCCGGTTTGGCCAGCACCATTGCAGCATTGGTCGACAAATCACCGTGACCGGAATCACGCGGCGGTTCCACCGTCACGTTCGCGCGGTCAAGGCCTGCGGCGAGAACTCCCGAAACAACCAGTTGGTCGAGCGCATGATCGACATGCGCTGCAAATTGCGTAAAAATGGTCACGGCAAAAGCCCAAATACTGCGCGATTAGCGCGTTATGTTATATTTTAGCTGATCTTCGGTCAGCTGAAACCCGACTAGCATTTCAAAGCTTGATCGCACGACTGCTGCGCGCACTTCAGGATCTGCCATCGGGTCAAGTGCCGCGTCGGCATCACCGGGTTTGCGCTTCTTGGTAATCTTCGCGACGATATCCGCTGGCAACCGCGCCGATGCGCCATCGATATAACTTGCCGCCTGACCGCTAGCGGTTGCGCGTGGCTGGCCGTCGGCAAATTGTAGCGTCACCTGACCCAACCGTTTGGCGACAACGGCGCTGCCGCCCTGAACCACGGTCGAGAAATACGGCACAGTCACACTGCGCGCACCGCGGGTGTCCGTCCGTCTGGCCTGCACGTCGAAGCTGGCCTGAGAGAAGATTTTTTCGCCGCCTTCATTGCATGTTGGTCGCACATTGGTGATTGACGCCACGACGTCGATGGCGCTGGCATCCTGACTGCTTGCCGGATTGAAGATCGTGATGTCACCGGTGCCATCTGGCACTGCCACTGTCGGGCAACCGGTACGTGTCGTGCTAATACCAACGCCAGAGCTGACATCGAGTTCGCCGTCCCTGCTGCAACCGGCGAGCAACGCGGAAGCGATGCTGATATTCAGAACAATGGCAGCGAATTTCATTGTGGGCATTCCTCGAAAATTCCATTAATTGGCCGACACGGCGAAGATACGACCGGTCCTTAACCTTGCACCGTGCGACACGCAACAGGGGAAAGCCCTTGGCCTTATCGGCTTACTTCCCTAAAGGACCTTGCCGATGACTGAACAGCTTTCTCCCAAGCGGCCCATGAAGCTGCTACTCGCCGCACCGCGCGGTTTCTGCGCCGGTGTCGATCGCGCGATCAAGATTGTCGAACTCGCGCTCGAACAACATGGGCGTCCGGTCTATGTGCGCCACGAAATTGTCCATAACCGCTTCGTTGTGGACAGCCTGAAAGCAAAAGGTGCCGTTTTCGTCGAGGAGTTGGATGAGGTGCCCGATGGCGGTCATGTCGTGTTCTCGGCGCACGGCGTACCTAAATCTGTACCCGCTAATGCAGAAGCTCGCGGGCTTGCCTACCTCGATGCGACCTGCCCGTTGGTATCGAAAGTGCACCGTCAAGCCGAACGGCAGGTCGATGCCGGACGCCATATTATCTTTGTCGGTCACGCCGGTCATCCCGAAGTAGTCGGCACGTTCGGACAAGTTCCGGCGGGCGCGATGACACTGGTCGAAACGGCGCGGGATGCAGAAGGCGTGCAACCGTCCGACCCGGAAAACCTGTCGTTTTTGACCCAGACGACCTTGTCGGTCGACGATACCGCTGAAATTGTCGGCATATTGCAGCGACGTTTTCCGACTATCATCGGTCCGAAAGGCGAGGATATCTGCTATGCGACGTCGAATCGGCAGGAAGCGGTAAAGGCGATTGCGGCTAGCTGCGACCTTGTGCTGGTAATCGGTGCGCCCAACAGCTCGAACTCTTCGCGGCTGGTCGAGGTGGCGATCCGGTCCGGCACGCGCGCGCATTTGGTACAGCGCGCCGAGGATATCGACCTCGCGTGGCTTGAAGGCGTCGAAACGCTTGGTCTGACGGCGGGCGCATCAGCCCCTGAAGTTTTGGTACGCGAAATTATCGACACGCTAGCCATGCATTTTGATCTGGATGAACAGCAAGTCACCACGGCGCAAGAAAGTATCGTATTCAAGCTACCGCGCGAGTTGGCGGGCGTCGCGACCTGACGTAGATATGGCGGTTTACACCCAGCTTGGATCGGAAGACGTAGCCGCGCTGCTGATGCGATACGACGTCG
>JANONL010000394.1:0-14722 GCA_031420815.1 Sphingomonadales bacterium
TCCGGCGAGAGTCGTAATCAACGCGCCATGCCCTGAAAAACCATGCGCGTAGAAGACATTGCCTGTGCGTCCAACATGCGGCAACCGGTTGCTGGTCACCGCGACCGCCCCACCCCAGGCATAGTCGATGTACGTGTTGGCTAAGCTGGGGAACACGGCGGTCATATGTTTGCGCACAAACGCGCCGATATCAGCCGGCGGAGTCTGCACGTATTTTTCACCGCCTCCAAAAATCATTCGTTTATCGGTGCTTAATCGGAAATAATTGAGAACAAATCTGCTGTCTGCCACTGCCGCATCGCTTGGCAAAAGCTGATCGGCGTCAGCCAGTGGCGCCGTCGCTACATTATAGTTCATGATCGGCACGGTGTAGCTGCCAAGGTCCGGGGCAATATCGCCAATCCAAGCGTCGGTGGCAATTGCAACATGGCCAGCCGTCACAGAACCTTGTGCCGTTTCGACGTGCACGGTTTTGCCGCCCTTTATTGCTGTTACCCGACTGTTCTCAAAGACGACCACACCCGCGTCCAGTGCAGCTCTCGCTAAACCCAAAGCATAGTTCAGCGGATGAAAATGTCCGCCTTTGCTGTCATAGATCCCGCCATGATAATCGCCGCCGTGGATGTGGCGACCCATTTCGGTGGGTTTAACGACTTCAATCGAATTCCACCCGAATTGTGTTGTCAAGAACTCGGCTTCGCGCTGCATTTCAACAAAATGCGCGGGCTTGTAAGCGGCCTCCAGATGACCGGATTTCAAGTCGCAGTCGATATTATGCCGAACCACGCGATCATTCACCCGGCCAACCGCACTCCAAGCGAGATCGAATATTGCAGTCGCGCGTTCCCGCCCGAATTCGGCATCGATTTCGCGCATCGACCAGCGTAGGCCGGGAATGAGTTGCCCGCCGTTACGGCCCGATGCGCCGAAGCCGATGGTTTCTGCTTCGAGCAATATAACCGACAGACCCTTTTCGGCGCAGGCCAGCGCGGCCGAAAGGCCGGTAAAGCCGCCGCCGATGACGCAAACGTCGCAGTTGGCCTCGCCCTTTAAGGATGGCTGCGCTTGCCACGCATTGGCGCTGGCAGCATAATAGCTATCGTTCAACGGGTCGCGCACTACACCCTCAGCAACAAATGCTCGCGCTCCCAACTCGACACCACCGACTGGTAGTTGAACAGCTCATAATCCTTCACCGCAAAGAATATGTCGAAGAAATCCTCGCCGAGCAAATTACGCACGGGCTTACAGGTCGAAAAGCGGTCGAGCGCCGCCTCTAATGTGCGCGGCAAGGTGCGCGCGCGGTTATACGCGCTGCCGGTAATCGCCTTGGCCGGCACCATCCGTTCTACCATGCCTATGTAACCACAGACCAACGACGCGGCCATCGCCAGATAGGGATTGGAATCCGCGCCCGGAAGACGGTTTTCGACGCGGCGGTTGGCCTTGTCGGCAATCGGCACGCGGAAGCCGCAAGAGCGGTTATCTTCGCCCCACTGGACGTTGATCGGCGCTGCGCTATCGGGCCGCATACGACGGAAACTGTTCACATTCGGCGCCCAAAGCGGCGACACCTGCGGCATGAATTTGACCAGCCCCGCGATATAGCTGCGGAACAATGCACTGTCCTTGCCATTGGCATTCGAGAACAGGTTCTTGCCGGTTTCGGCATCGACCACCGACTGGTGGATGTGCATTGCGCTGCCTGGCTGTCCCGCCATCGGGTTCGCCATGAAAGTCGCATATACGCCGTGCTGTTTCGCGACATTGCGTACTACCCGCTTGAACAGAAACACCGAGTCCGCCAGCTTTAACGGGTCACCGTGGATGAAATTCACCTCAAGTTGAGCGGCACCCATTTCGTGGATCATCGTATCGATATCGAGCCCCATCAGCTCGCAATCGTCATAGATATGGTCGATGATGTCTTCATATTCATTCATCGCTTCCAGCCCGTAAGGCTGGCTCGCGGTTTCCGCCCTGCCCGACTGGCCGGTCGGTGGTTGCAGCGGAAAATCGGGGTCGACATTCTGCGACACAAGGTAGAACTCGACCTCGGGCGCGATGATCGGCTTCCATCCCCTGGCCGCATAAAGCGCCAAAACCTTCTTCAATATCGAACGCGGCGCGATGGAAACTTCGGTGCCGTCATTGTTGTACGCATCGGCAATTACGAAAGCGGTGGGTGATTTGAAACCCGGCGCGATGCAGATGGTATCGGCATCGGCGATCAGGATTTTGTCGGGATCCTTGTCCCATACGACATCGTCGATATCTTCGGGATAATGGCCGTCAATCGTACAGATAAAAACGCTGCCCGGTATGCGCAACGACTTGTCACGCACCGAAGATAGGAACTTTTTCGCAGGCAACACCTTGCCGCGCTGCACCCCGTTGATATCGGGGACGATGCACTCGACCTCATCGATCTTGTGCTCGGCTATCCAGTTGGCGAGATTGACACTCATAAAAAACAATGTGCGCAGACGCGCTTGAAAAGGTCAAGCCAGCCTGCGCACATTGCGTTTAATTCAAATGCGTTGGATCAAAAAAAGTAAGCGACCGAGAACACCACGCCTGCTTTGCTGTCTTCGAACGCAAAGATCGATTTGCGGTTGGTATCAACATAGCTGGCACCAAGCGTAAAGCCCGAAACCGCTGCGGTCAGGCCAAGCGACCAGTCGACCTTTTCATTGCCAGCGGTAAACGCACCGTCCTCGGTACCGATCGAACCGACAATCGAAATCGGCGAGTTGGGCAATGCGATGGTCGCGTTGGTGCCGTAATAGATATTGTCGTTGTTGCCGGTATTGTCTTGGCTTGGCACATAGCTGAGCTGAACGCCGATGGTTGCCGGGCCGAGGGTCGAACCGAGCTTGCCGGTGAACTCGACATAGTTGAAGCTCGAAACGCCGGGGTAGAGATAATAGGTTGCACCGATGTCATAGGTCAGCTCTTCGCCGCCCGAAAAACCGGCATAGAGATCGACTTCGATGTCATCGCCCGCATTATCAGCGATGTTTGAACCCCATATGCCTGCATATAGACCCGATTCGTGCGTGATGGTCAGCGTCGGCTGAAACGCAAAGTCCTTGTCGGACAGCGAAACGCCGCGGAAGCGATAATCGGAAACAACGGCAGCACCGCCCGAAATGGTGATCGGCCCCGAAGCCTCTTCTGCTGCTGCTTCTTCCTGTGCGAACGCGGGCGCTGAAACGGCCACGGCGCTCATGGCGACACTGACTGCTGCCAGTTTGAAAATTGATGTACGCATGTTGTAATCCCTCTTTTGGTTCAATAGGTTTGGCCGCGTGCGCGCGATGCCCATGCCAGCCTATGCTGTTCTCATCCCGTCGAACTCCATGCACGCGTCCTGTTTGATAAAAGGTTACCGGCGCGTTTATTGTGCAGCTGCACACAAAACATCAATGCCCGACGCAATCAAGCAATTTTGTGACAGGTCTATTGACCTTTTTGGTCATCGTGACAAATCCGTCACAGTCTTGCGCCGGGCGAGCAAATTGGTTCATAACCCCCGAATGCTCGAAAATGACCCGCTCGCTGCCTTCTGGATGCCCTTCACCGCCAACAAGGCGTTCAAGGCCCACCCCCACCCCGGCGCGCCGACCAAGCGCGCAACCGAACTGTTCCACGCCTGCTTCGACAACGGCTTGCTGGTGCGCGCCACCGGAGACATCATCGCGCTAAGCCCGCCGCTGATACTGGGGAAGGCGCATATCGACGAGATGTTTGGGACGATTGGGAAGTTGTTGGCGGGAATTGGGTGAAATGCGATTGCCTACGTCATTTCCTGTAGATGGGCAGAATGAAGAAGTTGTTTTCAACTGGTTCAAAAACGAAATCGCGACAAAATCAGCCTTACTCGGTTCCGACCTTGCTTTTGCTCACATGGACCCGCCGACGCCAAAAATTGCCGCTCGCCTTGTTGGTTTGAACGCGCAATTCAACCAGAATCTGTTGCATCCTGATTTAAGTCCTTTCGCAACCGAAGCCGAACGCCGGGTTATCGACTGGATTGCCCCTGCATTTGGGATGAGCGACGGGCATATGTGTAGTGGATCAACGCTGGCGAACCTAACCGCCCTTTGGTGTGCGCGAGAGTCCGGAGCAAAGCGCGTTATTTCCTCAGCCGACGCGCATATTTCCATCGCAAAGTCCGCCCATATTCTGGGCCTACCTTACACGGAGGTTCCAGTAGATCAGGCTGGTCGGCTTGATCGAACTTTGTTGGGTAACGCAAAAGATGCTGCGTTGGTTTTGACAGCAGGCACGACAGGGCGCGGAGCGATTGACAGCCTGGAGCCAGTCCAGACGGTGTGGACTCACGTCGATGCAGCCTGGGCCGGTCCTCTCATATTCACAAAATATGCTGGTCGGCTGACTGGCATAAAACGCGCAAACAGCATTGCGATCTCAGCCCATAAATGGCTTTATCAGCCTAAAGAATCTGCGTTGGTTCTGTTTTCAAATCCTGATGCACAAAACGCAGTCAGCTTTGGCGGAGACTATCTGATCACTCCAAATGTGGGAGTTCAAGGATCGCGTGGAGCATCTGCGATACCGCTTTTGGCCACACTACTTGCATGGGGCCAAACAGGACTGTCAGAAAGAATAGAGAAGAACATGGCCGATGCCAACAAGCTTGCCGAGTTGTTGGCAAGCGACGGACGCATCGAGCTGAAACAATATCCGGAATGCGGTGTGGTAAATTGGCGCCCCTTAATTAAATCCGTGGAGGATGTCGCAGCTCAATTGGGCATCATATCGTCTCAAACCAAAATTGACGGCCAACCTTGGCTTCGTCAAGTTGCCGCAAATCCGAACGCAGATATCGTGAAAATATGGGATTCAATAAGCGCGTCGGTTTGACCGTTGCCAAAAAAGTTATTCTGGTGTGGCAATACTACAAGATGTTCCGATTTGGTAGATCCTCACGCCTCCATCCTGATCTCGGTCGCGTGCTCAGGATACGGCGCAGTCATTTTCGGATCGACCAACTTGCCGCCCAACTTACTGGCAAAGCCGTGGTTGATATCGCGGTGGTGGGCTTCGTCGGCTCGGACGATCAGCACGACATCGCGCAAAGTCGCATCATCGGCCATTTTCCAGTAATGCTTGGCAATCGCGGGGGCGGGGACATTGGGCGAGCGGCCTTCGTCGATTTCCTGCAAATACAGCGTGTAGCTGGTCACGGCTTCTTCCTCAAAATAGCCGACAACGCGGTGCGCGGTTTTAGAGGAGAGCAGATAGAGGACTGAAAACAGCACAAGGAAAATCCACTGTGCCAGCAGGATCACCAGCCGCTCGAACAGCGTCGGCTTGGCGATCTCGATGAACGTCATCAGGTGCATCCGCTCGTTTTCAGCTTCCTCCATCAGCGTCCTGATCCAGCCCTCGTCATCGCGCATCCGGCGGAGGCAGGTCAAATGCGTGAACATCGCCCCGACCATGCCAGGAACGGCGGCAACGGTTTCCAGCACAATGGCGCGGTGGCCGTAACGCTTGGCGAAGAACGTATCGGCGGCGAAGCGCAGCAGCTTGGTAAAACCAAGCGCGAATCGGTCAGAAAATCCGTGCGGATCGTGATGGATAACGGGTTCGGCTTTGCGTTCTACATCCAGCGCTTCTGAGTCGGGTTTGAGAATAGTATTGACCATGATGATGTCCCTTCAGGACAAGCGCAAACTACCCATGTTTCGCGAAGCGAGACTCTAAAAGAATCCAGCGCGGACGCCGCTTCGCACAGTATAAATCGGTTTTTGTAAATTACGGATCAAACGTTCAAAAAACGAACGCGACCACAATCAACAACAAAATCAAACCGCCTATGCTGATGCCAACTGTTCTACCCATGACCACTCTCCTATAATGTCAGGGTTTAACCGCAGAGCGCGCACGAAGTTCCACCTTGCAATGTAGGATTTGATTTGAGAGCGTCATTTGGCTCTTTGACATTTTGAATATCCAGCACGTCACAGCTTTGGTTTGGCGGACCAATTTTGGTTCACCAAAACTGAGATTTCTCTTTTTTCTTTATAGGAGTGGCCACTTTGTCCACTTCTCGAACAATCAAAATTTGCAAACCTCTGTGAAGTTGCACAGGATTTAGCGGATTTTGCTAAGCCAACAACCTTGGCGGCACGGTTCGGTTGACTACTTCGCGCAAGGCAAACGCCGTCTCGATCCGCGCCACCCTCGGCAACCTTGCAATTTCTTGCCGGTGGATGATCTCGTAATCCTCAATCGACGCGGCCCGGACCACAACCAGATAGTCGTTGCGGCCCGACATCAAATGACAGCGGATGATGGAAGGGCTGTCCGCGACCGCCGCCTCGAACGCCGCCATTGCCTCCTCGCTCTGGCTATCGAGCGTGATTGTCACCATCACCGTCGCGCCCATTCCCAGTTTGCGCAAGTTCACATCGGCGCGGTAGCCGCGTAATATTCCTGCATCCTCCAACGCCTTTTGCCGACGCGCGGCGGCACTTGGCGACAGCCCCGCCGCCTCCCCCAGTTCCTGCTGCGTGGCGCGGCCATTGGCGACCAATGCGCAGAGTAATTTTCGGTCGGCTCGGTCGAGTTGCATATATTCGGCGCCTTTATCAAAAATGACGCGGAATATATGCGCCAAATCAGTGCGCATGTCGAATCTTTGCGGACTATCGCACCAACGACAGTGCTAATTGCGCAATATAGAGAATCAACAGGAGAAGAGAAATGCTCGTCGGCGTCCCCAGCGAAATCAAGGTTCACGAATACCGCGTCGGCCTGACCCCCGGAGCCGTGCGCGAATATATCGCACGCGGCCATCAGGTCGTGGTCCAATCCGGCGCTGGCGCTGGCATCATGTCGGGCGACGACGCCTACCGCGCTGCGGGTGCGACCATCGCTGATAACGCTGCGGACATCTTCGCCAAAGCCGAGATGATCGTGAAGGTCAAAGAACCCCAGCCAGGCGAATGGGTGCAGCTGCGCCCCGGCCAGTTGCTCTTCACCTACCTCCATCTTGCGCCCGACCCCGAGCAAGCCAAAGGCCTGATCGCCAGCGGATGTACCGCGATTGCCTACGAAACCGTTACCGACGATAAGGGCACCCTGCCCCTGCTCGCGCCGATGAGCGAAGTCGCCGGGCGTCTCGCCATCGAAGCTGCCGGCGAAGCCATGCGCCGCAGCGAAGGCGGTGCCGGCATCCTGATGGGCGGCGTCCCCGGCGTGCCTGCTGGCCGTGTCTGCGTGCTTGGCGGCGGCGTTGTCGGCACCCATGCAGCGCGGATGGCGGTAGGCCTTGGGGCAGAGGTCACAATCGTTGACCGCTCGATCCCGCGCCTGCGCCAGCTCGACGAGCTGTTCCAGGGCCGCGTCCGCACCCGTTATTCGACGCTGGAAACCATCGACCATGAAATCAGCATCGCCGACGCGGTCATCGGCGCGGTTCTAATCCCCGGTGCCAGCGCGCCAAAGCTAGTTACCCGCGCAATGCTGAAGCATATGAAACCCGGTTCGGTCTTGGTCGATGTCGCGATTGACCAGGGCGGCTGCTTCGAAACCAGCCACGCCACCACCCATGCCGATCCGACTTATGTTGTCGACGGCATCATCCATTACTGCGTGGCGAATATGCCCGGCGCAGTGCCGCAAACCAGCGCGGCTGCGCTCAACAACGCGACTTTGCCTTACGGGCTGGCGTTGGCCGATCACGGGCTGGACGCCATCCGCGCCGATAAGGGTTTGCTCAACGGCCTCAATATCCACAACGGTCAGGTGACGAGCGAGGCTGTCGCCGAAAGCCTCGGGATGGATTGGGTAGAGCCGCTAACCGCGTTGGCCGCCTAATCTGGTGACTTAGTGCAAAGGCGGTGCTAATCGCCTTTGCATGGGCAAAGAGGGGCGAATAACAGCGCATCAGATCGCGGCAATGCTGGGCGTATCGCAGCCCACGGTGTCGCGGGCGTTGCGCGGTGACAAGAAGGTCAACGAGCAAACGCGGTTGCGGATTGTCGAACTCGCCGACAGTCTCAATTATTCGGTCGACCACAACGCGCTCCGCCTGCGTACGCAGCAGACCAATTCAATCGCGCTGGTCGTGCTGTGCCGCAGGGCCGAGAACAAGGCGAATATCAACCCCTTCTATCTCTCGTTGCTGGGCTGCATCGCAGCGTCGGCGTCGGACCGCGGCTATAATCTCATCGTCTCGTTTCAGGATGAAAAGGCCAATTTCTTCGCCAATTATGTAGGTGGCCGACAAGCCGACGGCCTGATCGTCATCGGCAGCGGCCAGAATGTCGAAGGCTGGCAGTTTTTCGGCGATTACGCGAAGCACAACACGCCGATGATTTGCTGGGGTGCGAGCAAAGAAGATCTGATTTCGATCAAGAGCGACAATGCACAGGGTACGCGATTGGCCGTGGAGCACCTCCTGTCCCACGGTTGCCGCAACATCGCCTATATCGGCCCCACCGACAGCGAGCAGCCACAGTTTCAGGACCGGCTGACCGCTTACATGGCTGTTACCCGGGAAAAGGGGTTGCCTAATATCTGTCCGCCACTGCCTGAAAATGCTGTCCGCGAGCAACAGGGCTATGAAGCCGTCGGCGCGCTGATCCGCGACGGGATAACATTCGACGGCGTGTTCGCCGCCAATGACTTTATCGCTTTGGGTGCCATGCGTGCGCTTGACGAACACAGCAAAATTATCGGCAAGGACGTCCGTGTTATCGGCTTTGATGGCATCGCTACAGGAAGCTACTCCCAGCCGCCGCTAACCACCATCGAACAGGACTATCAACGCGCGGGCGAAATGCTCGTCGAGGCGTTGATTGCGGTTTTGAAAGGCGAAGAACCCGATACACAACCGGTTCCGGTGCGGCTGTTGGTGCGGGGCAGTGCGTAATACTGCACCTGCTGTGCTTGCGGATAAGTGTTACGCGCGCTTGAACTTGAGAATTTTAGGGGAGATCGTCCCCCGGACAATTCTTTTATCCAGAAAATTGGTGGACAGGGCTGGATTCGAACCAGCGTACGGAAAACCGGGCAGATTTACAGTCTGCTGCCTTTAACCACTCGGCCACCTGTCCACTACTTTGCGGGGCAATATACTGACGCATAAGGGCCGGTCCCGCTAAGGAAGCAGCGCAATGGCGAAACGGCCCTTGCCTGTCAATGCTTCAAGTGGGAAAGAGCACCAGAACTTCACTTTTCCGTTCGTGTCCAGCGAACGGTGATCAGATAATGGAAATATGATGTCCTCCCACAAAAGCCAACGTCGCAGGGGGTCCGCCTCGATTAGCGGCAACCCCAAATTTTACGGCCGCCATGCGGTCTATGCCGCACTGGATAACCCCGAGCGTAAGCTCATCAAATTATGGGGCACGCGCGAGGAACTGGACAAGATTGTCGTGCCCGAGGGGCTGAGCGTGCAATTTGCCGAGGTTGCCGACCTTGCGCGGTACGTACCAAAGGATGCGCCGCACCAGGGTTTGGTGCTGGAGCTTGCGGCATTGGAGGATGTCTGGCTAACCGACGCACTAGCGCTCGACGCCGATGACAAAAGACCGTTGCTTGTGCTCGACCAGATCACCGACCCGCACAATGTCGGTGCAATTTTCCGTACTGCCGCCGCTTTCGATGCGGTGGCCGTAGTCACGCAAGACCGTCACGCCCCACCCGAGTCGGGAGCGCTGGCCAAAGCGGCCTCCGGCGCTCTTGAGATTACGCCCTGGGTCCGGGTGATAAATCTTGCCCGCGCGCTGGAGGAAATTGCCGAGGCGGGTTATTGGCGCATCGGTCTTTCCGGGCATGCTACGGTAACACTCGATAAGGCGCTAACACCGGGACGAAATGCGCTGGTACTGGGGGCCGAGGGAGACGGGATGCGCCGCAATGTCGAGGAGCATTGCGATGCCCTTGCAAAGCTGCCAATCAGCGAAAAGATGGAGTCACTGAACGTGTCGAACGCCGCCGCCATCGCGCTTTATGCGGCGACCGTGCGGCCCAACTGAACGTTACCGGGCAAAGGGGGTTTATGAACAAGCCGTTGGCAAAAAAATGGGCGGCGGTCGTGCTGGCTTGTGCAGCATCCTTTTCGCTGACCGGCTGCTTGATCCTGCCGGGCGAATTCGCGTCCGATATGACAGTGCGCCGTTCGGGCGATTTCAGTTTTTCCTACAAAGGCGAAATCCAGTTGGTCGAGGCACCAGCGTTCAAAACCGACCCCGACCTCTCGGTAATGACGATGATGGGGGCGGGTACGATGATGGGTATGGGCGGACTGAGTGGTGGCAAAAAACCGGCCGAACCCGTCGCGGTCAAAGGCACGTTTACCCTGACCACCGACGCGCGGATTATCGCAAATAATACCGAAGAAGGCCCGGAATTAGTTGGCGGCATGGACGTTCTTCGCTGGGATATCGGCCCCGCCAGTTACGGCGCACCGATGGCGCTGCGGAAGCTGGTGCAATGATGGGATTGTCGGCTGAACAACTGAAAACGTCGCTTGACGCAATTGCCGTAATCGAGCCCGGATTTGCGGCGGCTATTGCGGCAACCGGATACCCCGAACCACGGCTGCGCGACCCTGGCTACGCCACGTTGCTGCGCACAATCGTCGGCCAGCAAGTAAGCGTTGCCGCTGCGGCCTCGGTGTGGAACAAGCTTGAGGCGTTGCTCGGTAAGGGTTGCTCGCCCGAAAAGCTGATCGCGCAAGATTTCGATGCCCTTCGTGCGTGCGGGCTGAGCCGCCAGAAGCAGGGCTATGCGCGGTCGTTGGCCGAATTGGTCATTACCGGTGCGCTGCCGTTGGATGCGCTGCCCACCGACGACGAGGAAGCCATTACCTACCTCACCCAAGTCAAAGGCATTGGCCGTTGGTCAGCCGAAATCTACCTACTGTTCGCCGAAGGGCGCACCGATATCTGGCCCGCCGGTGATTTGGCCGTCCAAGAAGGCGTCGGGCGTTTGCTAAAGATGGAAGCGCGCCCGTCGGAAAAAGACATCCGTGAGATAGCCGAAAACTGGCGACCGCATCGCGGCGCTGCGGCGATATTTACGTGGCATATTTATGCGGCAGGATTTCAGGCGATTTGACATGGCGATCAACCAGCCGGAGCTGTCATTCCCGCGACGGCAGGAATGACAAGCTACGTTTTGGAAGCTGACGCACGCTACAGCTTCAATCCCGGATTAAGCCGCATCACCTCCAGCAAAAAGCTTTTCGGCTTCTTGAAAAACTTACTCTTGCGGTTCACCTGCAACCCCAGCAACGCCGCCGCCTCCATCGCGAAATGCACGCAATTGCGGTCATTCAAGCGGTAGCTTTTACCGGGCATCGCCCGCCATTCTTCGACCATCGCGATCAGCTGCGCATATTGCGCATCGCTCAGCACAATCGTGAAATGCGCGTTGCTGTCGGCGATGTACTTCGCTTCCTTGCTCTCGATCATGCCCTTGACCGGCCCCCACAAAATCGCGGGCGTCGTGTGGACCGCAGTGAAGCCGTAGTTGGTGTCGACCGCCTTACCCGTCGAATCAACGGTGCCTTTCAGCTTGACCAGTGCGTGCGGGAAATGGTCGCCGAAGTCGTGACTGTAGAATGTCGCTGTCACTTCGGCGTTGGCTGGCGGAGTCGCCATCGCCAACATCAGACCGATCAGCAAAACTAAAAAACGCGGCATATCTGTTCCTTGTGTAATGCTCACCTATCCGGCCCCCGTAACGCTTTCAAGAAACAGTTGACGTTCACGTCAAATTGCTGTCGCTGACACCCTTGTGAGTAGGAGAGTCGCCGCCATGGCAAGTACAGCAAAAAGCATTTTCATCACCGGCGGCGCGTCGGGTTTAGGTCGTGAAGTGGCACGGTTCTTTGCTTCTAAAGGATGGTTCATTGGCATCGCCGATGTGAACGAAGCCGGTATGGCAGAAACGGCGGCAATGCTGCCTGCGGGCATGAGTTCGATACACACGCTCGACGTCACCGACCGCGCGCAATGGGCTGCAGCGGTGGCAGATTTTGTCAAGCACACCGGTGGCCATATGACGGTGCTGTTCAACAATGCGGGTATCGGAATTGGCGGTGCCATTCACGAAATGAGCGATGATGACATCGATAAGACGATCGCCATCAATCTCACTGGCGTCATCAGCGGCACCCGCGCGTGCTTTGCCCTGCTGAAAGCAACTCCCGATTCCTGCGTTCTCTACACCAGCTCTGCAGCAGGCATTTACGGCTCAGCCGGACTTAGCGTTTACAGCGCGACCAAATTCGCGGTGCGCGGACTTGCCGAGGCGCATGACATCGAATGGCGGGAAATCGGCATCAAATCGCGTTCGCTAATGCCGGGCTTCATCGACACCAATATTATCGGAGCAATCGACCCCGGCAGCAATATGACCGGAAAAGAAAAGCTGCAGGCGGCAGGTATCGAGGTCAGCCCGGTCGAGATCATCGGACAAGCTGCATGGGACGCGGTGCATGGCAACAAGGTGCATACCACCGTCAACAAAATGGCCAAGCAACTGGCTTTCTCCGCGCGCTGGTTTCCAAACCGGTTGCGCAAAAACTTGGCCGGGTTGACGAAAGGGTTGGAAGGCGTTGTTAGCAGCGGCTAAGGCGCGATAGCATCAATTTGCGTCGCGAGATCGATATCCCGCTGCGACAGGCCGCCTGCATCATGCGTGGTGAGCAAGATATCGACGCGATTGTAGACGTTGAACCATTCGGGATGATGGTCGGCTTTCTCCGCCAGTATCGCCACATGAGTCATAAAACCAAAGGCGGCGGCAAAGTCGGACAAGCGAAAGCTGCGACGGATGCCCCGCACTTCGGCGTCGTAAGTCCACAACGGCAAGTTGTCGAGCGCCGCCGACCTTTCCGCATCGTCCAATTTTGAAACCGTCATCGTCAATTCCCGCTTTTGCAATTCGTCCAAATCATGCCTATGTCGCGCGATGACACCGCGTCAAGCACACAAGCCTTCGATCGCCCTTGAAAATGTCGCGGTCATTCGCGGCAACCGCTTGGTATTGGACCGCTTCTCATTGAACGTAGCTGCAGGTCACATCGTCTGGATACGGGGTGCAAACGGTACCGGCAAGTCAACGCTGCTGCGTCTGATTGCGGGGCTTTTGCCGAAAGCTTCCGGGGAGATGAAAATTGAAGGCTCGGTCGCTTTGGCCGACGAAAATCTGGCGCTTGATCCTAATTTGCCGCTTGAAAAGGCGCTTGATTTCTGGGCGGATATGGACCGCACGTCACCCGACACTCGTGAAGCCGCACTAACAGCAATTGACCTTGTTCCGCTGGCCGATGTTCCGGTGCGCTATCTGTCCAGTGGCCAGCGCAAGCGCGCAAATCTGTCTCGGCTGTTTGCTTCGCAGACCTCTGTATGGTTGCTGGACGAACCCTATAACGGACTCGATAGCGCCAGTGCCACCCGGCTCGATGCGGCGTTGCTGCGCCACGCCAATGCGGGCGGTATTGCGCTTGTTGCCGCCCATCAATCGCCGTCGATCAACGTCGCGCAAAGCATCTTGCTCGGTCGGCAGGTCGCTGCAGCATGATGGGCTTTGTCGCTCTCATAATCCGGGAAGTACGATTGGCCTGGACGGGCGGTGGCTTATGGTTGCCGGTGATATTCTACTTGGCAGTCGCAACACTTTTCCCGTTCGTCACTGGCCCCGACAAAGCGTTACTCGCGCGCACTTCCGGGGGCATGTTGTGGGTTGCAGCATTGCTTGCGACATTGCTTCCCATCGAACGGTTAATCCTGCCCGATAGTCAGGCAGGTGTTCTCGATCAGCTGAATATTCGGGGCTGGTCTGACGAGACGATTGCAGCCGCCAAAATCGCAGGGCAACTGGTGGCCTTTGCTATACCTCTGTTGCTCGCCACGATAGTCGCATCGGCCTTAATCGGCCTGCCTGAGGATAGGTTGATGACCTTGCTCATCGGTCTTTCCATCGCGCTTCCTGCGTTAAGCGGGTTTTCGGTCACTATTGCAGCACTCACCGCAGGTCTTAGCGGTGCCAGCGCGCTCGGCGGGCTGCTGTTAGTGCCGCTTGCGGTGCCAATCCTGATATTTGGCGCCGGAACGCTTTCCGATAATCCGGGTAACGCGATGCAATTGCTGGCGGCGACTTCGCTGGCAATCGCCGCGCTATCGCCGTTCGCAGCAGGTGCAGCACTTCGCGCGGGTCGCGGGTAGGCTATTCCGCCGCCATTTTCTGCGTATATCCGTTCGCAACCATGGCTTCTACCATATCGAATAGCCGTTCCGGATCGCTCGCTCTCAGGGCAGGCAGGTTCGCTTCCATCGCTTCGGCAATCACCATTTCGCGTGTTCCGTTCGCCACCGCATCCCAAATCAGCCGTGCGACCTCATCGGGATCAATGCCGTTATCGATGGCTTTGTCACTTACACCGCGCGCCGATCCGTCGGCATTCAGCGCATTGCGCGAGACATTGGTACGCACCGAACCCGGCGTTACCACGAGCACCTTGACGCCCTGCCCTGCAACTTCACTGCGCAGAGCGTCGGCATAGCCGATCAAGCCGTGCTTGGCGGCGCAATAGGCGGTGCGCAGGGGAACGCCCGCTTTACCAGCAACGCTCGATATCATCACCAGTTGCCCCGAACCGCGCTCGACCAAATGCGTCAGCAGCGCCTGCGTCAGGGCGATCGGTGCGAGCAGGTCAACGCCGACGATA
>JANONL010000395.1:0-1659 GCA_031420815.1 Sphingomonadales bacterium
GCAGGCGATGCGGGGAGGTCATCGACATTGACAACCGTGCTTTCGGTTGCCTGGTCGCGCCAATAGCCGAGATCGGACGGCGTCATATCGATTGGTCGATTACGAAGCATAGCACACCGTCGAAAAGCAGATTGGCGAATCGTTCCCTCATGGAACGCCGTAAGCACAGGTTGTAACAAAGAAAAATGCGCTATGCATTAAATCAATAAGTTATCAAACAGCCCAGTATGTTAGCGAAATAGCTCACGGTAGAATATTTGTTACCGCGAATTGTTGTTGTCCCGAAATGCCGATTGGATCGCAGTTAAGCCGAACTCCTCGCCGACATTTCTTGGCTTTTTGTTTTGTCGAGCTTACGCTCGATTGCCCCCGATAGCATTTGAAAAGCTTCGCCCGCCGGCGAACGGTGCGCATAGGTGCCGACAGGCGCGCGGTGGATAGCCATCTGCTCGACCGCGCTCGCCATCGGGATGCGCGGCCAGTCGGGCTGCGCCGAGGTCACGGCAATATGCAGGCTGCGCCTGCGATCGACCATCGAGAATACCGGCAACAAAGGCGCGTGGCCTTTATGGTGCTCCTTCAGATGCGCTACCACATCCTCCAGCGCGCGCTGCGACAGCGGCGACGGGATGACCGGCACGATGATGATATCGGCGGCGCGCATCATTTGTTCACTGGTTTCGGTCAGGCCCGGCGGGCAATCGAGGAATATCCGGTCATATTGGCTGCTGATGCCCTCGACCAGCTTTGCCAGCCGCTTTTTCTTGCCAAGCGAAGTGAGGAACCCGTCCAGCCCGCGAAGCGAAATGTCAGCGGGAAGCAAATCCAGCCCGGCAATCGCGGTATGCGTAATAAGCTTATCCGGTTCGACATCGCGCTCGAAAACCGACCGTGCGCGCGGCTTCTTGTCAGGCTCATGCGCCAGAATGTAGCTTGCTGCCGATTGCGGGTCCAAATCCCAAATCAGCGTTTTCTTGCCCCGCCGTATTGCCGCCTCGGCGGCCAGATTGACCGCCAGCGTTGTTTTGCCAACGCCGCCTTTTAAACTGTAAACAGCAACCAGTTTTGCAAATTTCGACATAGCCCTTGCTCCCCTGAAAGCGCAAAAATGTCAACATTCCTGCACTCATCGCCCTTCCACTTATGAAACAGTTCGGCTAGGGCCGCGCTCATGGCATCTGCCCCTTTGGAAAATATCAAATGCGATCTGGCGATTGTCGGGGGCGGCTTGGCTGGCGGCCTGATTGCACTTGCTATCGCAAGGCTTCGGCCCGAGCTGAAGATAGTCCTTATCGAACAGCAGCCACATTTCGGTGGCAACCATATCTGGAGTTTTTTCGCCAGCGACATCGCGCCCGAGCATCGCTGGCTGACCGCCCCGCTCGTGACTTATGGCTGGTCGGGTTATGACGTGCGTTTCCCTGCGCATTCGCGCTCGATAGACAATATCTATTACACCATTGAGTCAGAACGGCTCGACTGGTTGCTGCGGCATAATCTGCCCGCGTCGGCGTTGATGACCGGACGCGAAGTGAAGTCGGTATCGCCGCGGCTGGTGGTGCTCGACGGCGCGCAACGGATCAATGCGGGCGGCGTTATCGACGCACGCGGCGGGGGCGACCTGCACCATCTTGACTGCGGCTGGCAAAAATTTACCGG
>JANONL010000396.1:0-5900 GCA_031420815.1 Sphingomonadales bacterium
CGCAACCATCGCCGCCGCACCTTCGACGTCGCAGACGCCAAAAATACCGCACTCCTCGCGCAATTTGTCGTCATCCAAAGGATTGGTGGTTAGCATGTCCATATCGAATCCGCCCGAGGTTCGCTGGCAGGCGTATAGGGATCGTGATCGCAATTGTCTTCCCTTTGTCACACCGAGTCGCAAAGAAAATGTTGACGGCGTTGGCCGTTGCGCTTCGGACGATGCGCGCTTAGGCATGGCGGATGGATGACAAGCGCGATCGCGGGTTGGTTCTAAACCCTAAATATGACGATAAAGGGCTGTTGACCGCAGTGGTAACCGATGTGGTCGATGGCGTAGTTTTGATGGTCGGACATATGAACGCAGAGGCATTGGCGAAATCGCGTGAAACCGGAACCGTCTATTTCTTTTCGCGGAGCCGACAGCGGCTGTGGAAAAAGGGTGAAAGCAGCGGCCATTTGCTGCATGTCGTGGAAATGCGGGTAGATTGCGACCAAGACGCGATCTGGATTATCGCGCGGCCCGACGGTTCGACTTGCCATACCGGAGCACGCAGCTGCTTTTATCGCCGGATTGGCGCAGACGGGCTTGAGGAAGCGTGAAGATGTGCCTGCCGCTATTGGCCCTGCTTTTGCTCCCGGCCTGTAACGGTAAGGCGCCAGCTGCTTTGGATACACAGAAAGATGCCGGATCGGCGCTGGATGAAAAGGCTATAGTAGCGGGGATATTGCCAGACCCCAATAATCTTGAATTTTCCGGACGGTTCGAAACCCGAAGCGAACTCGGCACCGACAAGTTTTGTGCGGTGAGCAATGGCACACGGCAGTTTAATATCGGCGTGCTTGCAGTGTTCGGGCCGGAAAGCAAATGCGAGGCGCGGGGGACGGCATTGACCGACGGGGGCACAGTGCGAATAACATTGAATGGCAAGGAATCTTGCGCATTTGAAGCGCATTATGACGGCGTTGAATTGCGCTTTCCGGGGTCAATCGAAAGCGGATGCTCAACCTATTGCTCGGACCGTGCGAGCCTGTCGGGCACGCATTATTTCATGATCCAGCCGGGCGATGAGCCCGCACGAAGAACGCTGGGACGCGATATCGAACGACTTTGTCGCTAATCAGCGCGGGACAGAGATACAGGCCTGACCGGTCGCCTTGACCTTGCTGCACATGGCGTCGGCGGCATTTCGGGTCGCAAATGGCCCCGCTTGCAACCGAGTGACACTGCCAGCCGCCTTTAAATAAGGCTGTAACGTAGCCAGGCCACCGATCTTCGCCTCCAACGAATTCCAAAGCTTCTGCGCATTGGCTTCCTCACCGAACGCGCCCAGCTGAATTCGCCAGGCACCGTCGGTTGCGGCAACCTTGACCGGTGCTGCCTTAACTGGCGCGGGTTTAATTGGCGCAATCTTCACCGGCTGCGGCGGTGCGGTCGGAATGTCAGACGGGAATCCCGGTGTAGCAACTGGCAGAATTTTCGATGGCGGCACCGTTACCGGCTTTGTCGTTTTTGCGGGCGGTGTCGTGTTTATCGGAAAACCGGCAACTTGGGCAGCACGGGCACGCCCGGTACGTTGTTCCATTTCGCCTGCGAGAACAGTTGCCTGCTGGCGCTGTTCGAGTGGAATGAACTGATCCATTTGCGCGAGACTGCGCGATGCTGGTGCCATTCCTGCCGACGACGCGCGGGTCATCAACGCATAAGCGCGCAACCAATCCTTCTCGATATGGACGCCGTTAAACAATTCTGTGCCGAGCAAATATTGACCGCGCGGATCACCGCGATCAGCCGAGGCTTGCAGATAGGGCAGCGACTCCGGCACTTTGCCCATATAATGCAACAAATGGCCGTAGCTATCGGCGGCTTGCAGATGACCTCGTGCAGCGGCTTTCTTGTACCAGTCCAGCGCAACGACCAGATCGGTCTTCACGCCGCGGCCCATCTTATAGGCCTGACCCATATTGAACTGCGCATCTGGGTCGCCTTTCAATGCAGGCTCCCGCCATTGCCTGACAGCGGTTTCATACTCGCCTCGTGTCCAAGCATCGACCCCGGTTTTAACATCGGCAACAACAGCCTGCGCGCCCAAAACCAATGCGAGCACGGCCAGTCCGGTTTTTGTTAAATGTGATTTCACTGCCATGTCAGACACTCCATTATCCTCGACAATTACCCCATAAGGTAGAGACCACTGCAAAATGGTAAACACACGACCTTAATAGCTTAACCAGCAGCTTGTCGCAAATCGCGCGGGCT
The DNA here is from genome assembly GCA_031420815.1 of Sphingomonadales bacterium. Classification (GTDB taxonomy): domain Bacteria; phylum Pseudomonadota; class Alphaproteobacteria; order Sphingomonadales; family Sphingomonadaceae; genus Sphingorhabdus_B. The sequence continues at coordinate 2,260 of JANONL010000396.1, forward strand.
TGCTATGGTTCGCCGTTAAGGAATAACCGCCTTTTCTGCGTGCAGAGTGCAAGCAAATTATCCGCAACGTTAACGGATTTTTAGCCCTGTTCTGTCACATCCCCATTTGAAACATTTGCAAAGGGGAATAATGTGAGGGTTCTCGCATTGGCATCACAAAAGGGCGGATCGGGCAAAACGACTCTGTCAGGCCATTTGGCGGTTCAGGCGCAGCTTGCTGGTGCCGGTCCGGTCGTATTGATCGATATTGATCCGCAAGGCTCGTTGGCCGATTGGTGGAACGAACGTGAAGCAGAGCTTCCCGCTTTTGCCCAGACAACGGTAGCAAGGCTGGCGGCCGACTTGGCCGTATTGCGGCAACAAGGGTTCAAGCTCGCCGTCATTGACACGCCGCCTGCTATCACCATGGCAATTCAGAGCGTTATCTCGGTCTCCGAACTGATTGTTGTGCCGACCCGTCCCAGCCCGCACGATCTGCGCGCCGTGGGCGCGACCGTCGATCTTTGCGAGCGTGCGGGAAAGCCGCTGATCTTTGTGGTCAACGCGGCAACGCCGAAGGCCAAGATTACCTCTGAAGCCGCCGTCGCTCTCTCGCAGCATGGCACTGTGGCTCCTATTACGCTTCACCACCGCACCGACTTTGCGGCATCGATGATCGATGGCCGGACGGTTATGGAAATCGACCCCAATGGACGGTCCTCGCAAGAGGTTATCCAGTTGTGGACGTATATTTCCGACCGTCTCGAAAAGAATTTCCGCCGCACCGTGTTCAGTGCTCCTGCCGCCACCAACCAGCAGGTCGCCACTGCGCGACCGATGGGTGGTTTCGGTCGCCGGGTTTTCGGCTCTTAAGCGCGGTAGGGGGCAGAAATCATGGCAGAACCAAAACCAATCGCATCTCTCTCCGGTATATTGCTGGCCCGAAGAGGAGCCGCGCGTCCGGCGATGCGTCGTCCCACTATGATGGGCAACCACGGTTCGGCGGCGCTCGCACATGACGATCTGGGTTGGAACGACATGGGTTACGATGTTGATCCGGATCAAAGCGTGCCGATGGATTATGAACACGACAATCAGGGTTACAATCCGCTTGCTGCAGCAGTGCCTGATGCAAAGCCTGAGGTGCGCCAGCAGCAGGAACGAATCGCCGAAGAGCTACAGGCACAGGCAGAAGTCGGCTTTTATAGTCTTGCCGGTGAGGAAGCGCCTGTGGGGACTGCGCTGACCGTGGTCACGATGACTCCGGAACCGCCGGTTGCTCCGGTGCGGAGCATCAGCAAGGCGGTCGCTGGCAAGTCCAAAGCCCGCGCTGCTCCAGGTTCGAAAGAAAAAGCAGCATTCACGTTGCGGCTCGATCAGGAGCGCCATTTGAAACTGCGATTAGCATGTGCGGTCCGCAACAAATCGGCGCAAAATCTGGTGACTGATGCGCTCGATGCATTTTTAGATTCAATGCCGGAAATTGGCCAACTTGCGGCGCATGTTCCAGCACGTAAGCATTAAACAGACGGTTTTATTTGAGGTGATGCCATGAATAGCAATTTTGTCGTAAAGCTCGCTTTGTCGACCGCGTTCGTCGCGGTGCCAACCCTGGGTTGCACAAGCCTTGGGGTTAGCAGCACTTCAAAAGTATCTGCCGCAAAGGCTGGCCCGGAAAAGGCCTATGGCTGGGCACGCAAAGCTGAAAAGGCATTCGCCAAGGGAAAAGCTGACCGAGCGCTAACGTTTGCCGAGTTGGCGGTTGAAGCCGACATGGAAAATCGAGACTATCGCGGTTTGCTGGCGCGCATCTACATGTCGCAGGGCCGTTTCGCTTCGGCCGAACGGACGTTGATGGACGTTATGGAATTGGGTCAAATCGATTCGCGCACCGTTATCAGCCTTGCATTAACCCGTATTGCGCAAGGCGAGGTCGACTCGGCGCTTGCCTTGGTTGAAACAAATCGCGCGCTCGTTCCAGCTAGCGACTACGGCTTGACGCTTGCGCTTGCTGGCCAGTCGGGTCGTGCGGTCGAAGTTTTGACTGACGCCATCCGTGCCGACAATGCATCGGCACGCACCCGGCAAAATCTTGCGTTGGCATATGCGCTCGATGGCCGCTGGCGTGAGGCCCGCATCATGGCAGTGCAGGATATGACGCAGGACAAGGTCAATGACCGGATTTCAGAATGGGCACAATATGCTCGGCCCGGCGCCTACGAAACGCGCGTGGCAGGTTTGCTCAACGTAACTCCGCGTGCCGATGATGCAGGTCAGCCAGTTCGTCTGGCACTGAACTCCGCTTCATCGGGATTGGCCCAAGCTGTCGCAGGGCCTGCCCCAGTTGAACTCGCAACCGCCCAGTCCGTTATCGAGCTGGCAGCGCTTGGTCCGGCGCCCGTGGCGGAAAGCGCGGGGTTTGCTGCAGTTGAACAAGCGGTGAAGCTGGCTCAAGTCGAACCGGTCGTAGCACCGCTGATTAGAGTGCAGGAAGGCCCGGCAAAAGTCGGAACTCCAGCCGCACAGGTTAAACTGGCTTTGGCCGACGTTCCGGCTGCTCATCCAGTCAAGGTTTCGGGTTCACATCTCGTGCAACTTGGTGCATTTTCCAGCGCTGCCAACGCCGAAAAAGCGTGGAGCCAGTACAGCAAGCATTACGGCGTGCTAAAGGACTTCAGCTCAGCCAGTTCCAAGGTGACCATAAACGGCAAAACGCTTATCCGCTTGGCGGCCGCAGGCTTTGACAATCAGAACTCGGCCGACGCTGCCTGCAAGCAGATCAGAACAATGGGCGGTGTATGCTTAGTTCGCAGTGTCGGCGGCGCACAACCGTCACGCATGGCCAGTAATCAAGGTCGCCGGATTGCGGCACGCTAACTTTTCTACCTTTTCGTAATAAGGGCGGTGGGTCACATGACCTTGCCGCCCTTCATCATTTTGCGGACCCGGCCTTGCACGGGAAGCTTGTCAAAGGGCGTGTTGCCAGCGAGCGCCGTCATCTTGTCGCCATCGACCTGCCATGGCGCATCGGGGTCGATGAAAATCAGGTCGGCTTCACATCCTTCGGCGATACGGCCCGCGTTGATACCCAATATCTTCGCCGGATTGGCAGACAGCAGGTCGAATAGTCTGCCAATCGAGACCTGACCATCGCGCACGAGATTGAGCGACAATGCCAACAGTGTTTCGGCCCCGGCCATCCCCGGGGCTGCTTCTGAAAAGGGCAGGCGCTTGTCTTCAGCACCGCGTGGATCGTGTCCCGACGCGATGACATCGATTGTCCCGTCGGCAACCGCTGACATGCAGGCGAGACGGTCACTCTCCGAACGCAGCGGTGGCGACAACCGGGCAAAGGTACGGAAATCTGATACTGCGTTGTCCGACAGGAACAGATGGGCTGGCGTAATGCCGCATGTGATACGCAGGCCTTTGGCTTTCGCGTGCCTTATCATATCCAGCCCTCGCGCCGTCGTCACCTGGCGGAAATGGACATGTGCGCCGCTTTCCTCGGCTAGGAGCAGGTCACGGGCGATGGACAGCGCCTCGGTGATCGGCGATGCGCTCGCCAAGCCCAGTAATGTCGCGGTTTCACCTTCGGTTGCAACCGCGTTGCCCGCAAGTCCTGCATCTTCACTATGGACAAACACCGGCAAATCCAGCGC
>JANONL010000397.1:0-2946 GCA_031420815.1 Sphingomonadales bacterium
GCGGGCGGCGAAGAGGTTAAGGCAGTCAAGCTGGTCATTATGGCAGACGGACGCAAATCGTCAGTGCGGCAGATGCTGCCGATAAAAGAAATCGGTGCGCCGATGGACATTTTCTGGTTCTCCGTGCCGAAACCCCCAACTGCCGGTAACGCTACGGCGGCGGTGTTCGAGGCGGGTCGAATATTGGTGATGATAGACAGGCGAGACTATTGGCAATGTGCATCGGTGATTCCCAAAGGCGGTGCAGATCAGGTGCGCGCAGCGGGAATAGAGGCATTCCGCAAACGAACAGAGGCCGCTGCGCCGGAACTAGGGTCGCTGGACGACATATTGACCAGCATGGATCAACTCACCCTGTTGTCGGTTGCTCTCGACAGGCTTGAGCATTGGTCGAAACCCGGTTTGCTCGCCATTGGTGACGCCGCGCATACGATGTCGCCGATCGGCGGTGTAGGGATCAATTTGGCGATTCAAGATGCCGTTGCGACGGCCAATATTCTTGCAGCACCTATTAAGGCAGGGCGCAATATCGATAATCTGCTGGTGAAAGTTGAGCAGCGTCGCCTGTTACCGACGCGGATTATTCAGGCCTTGCAAAAGCTGGCGCAAGATAATGTGATCGGGCGGCTAATTGCCCCTGACGCCGTACTTACAAAACCGCCGCTGGCATTGCGATTGCTCAAGCGTTTCCCACGCTTGCGTCGTATTCCAGCCCGATTAATTGGATTGGGATTTAGGCGGGAGCATGTGCAATCCCCCGCCGTTTGATGGCAATTACTGCCAGCTGCCCATCTTGGTTTCGAGATTTGAGCGGACGCTTTCGAAAAACTGCTCGGTGGTTTCCCAACCCTGGTCGGGGCCAATGAGGATAGCCAAATCCTTGGTCATATGACCTGCCTCGACGGTTTCGATGCAGACTTGCTCCAGCGTTTCGGCAAATCGCGTAACATCGGGCGTCTCATCGAACTTGCCGCGGAATTTAAGGCCGCCGGTCCATGCGAAAATCGAAGCAATCGGGTTGGTTGACGTTGCCTTGCCCGCCTGATGTTGGCGAAAGTGCCGCGTAACCGTGCCGTGGGCGGCTTCGGCTTCAACGGTCTTGCCATCGGGCGTCATCAGGATCGAGGTCATCAGGCCCAATGAACCAAAGCCTTGCGCGACCTGATCGGACTGAACGTCGCCGTCATAGTTTTTGCAGGCCCAGATGAACTTGCCCGACCATTTGAGTGCCGAGGCCACCATGTCGTCGATAAGACGATGTTCGTACACTATGCCAAGCTCTGCAAATTTAGCCTTGAATTCGCTTTCATAAACGTCTTGAAATATATCTTTGAAGCGGCCGTCATAATATTTCAGAATGGTATTCTTGGTGGACAGATATACCGGCCATTCGCGGGTTACGCCGTAATTCAGCGAAGCGCGGGCAAAGTCGCGAATCGAATCGTCGAGATTGTACATCGCCATTGCGACGCCGGGTGACGGATAGCGGAAGACCTCTTCATCTATCGTGCGACCATCATCGCCGTCCCACACCAGACGCAAAGTGCCAGGGCCGGGAACGAGAAAATCAGTGGCACGATATTGGTCGCCAAAAGCATGACGACCGATGACGATCGGATCGGTCCATCCCGGAATTAAGCGCGGTATGTTCTGGATAACAATAGGCTCACGGAAAACCACACCACCCAATATGTTGCGGATCGTGCCGTTAGGCGACTTCCACATTTTCTTCAGATCGAACTCTTCGACGCGCGCTTCGTCGGGGGTGATCGTCGCGCATTTGACGCCGACCCCATATTCGCGGATCGCATTGGCGGAATCGACGGTAATCTTGTCATCGGTCGCGTCCCGCGCCTCAACGCCAAGGTCATAATATTTCAGGTCAATATCGAGGTAAGGCAGAATCAGCCGCTCGCGAATCCACTCCCAGATGATACGGGTCATTTCGTCGCCGTCGAGTTCGACGACGGGGTTCTTTACCTTGATTTTTGCCATGGCTTTTCGGGCTTTCCGCTGGGGATGAATATAGCTGCTGCCGCGCCATAGCAATATCTGGCGTTAGTTCAACCACTGACCCCAAAGCTAGCAAAACCGGCCTTTACCTTAATGTATCGGTTGTAACATTGCGCCCTACCGACTAGTTAGAGATGATGAGCAGACAAGAACTATCAAACCGGGGCACCGGGGTCGCAAAATGGTCATTTCCTCCCATCCATCCCGAAGGCCGCAAGTTCGGCCTGATTGCTGGTGGTATTACCCTGTTATTCGCAATCATGGCCTGGGAAACGCTGGCTTGGCCGATGCTCGGCATAACCGCATGGACGTTGGCGTTCTTTCGCGATCCCGCGCGTACCACGCCGACTGACGATCGTTTTGTTGTGGCACCCGCCGACGGCTTGGTCACGCTGATCGAGGTTGTGCCGCCACCGCCCGAATTGCGAGGACCGGAGGCATTGGGCGAACAGCCGATGACCCGGGTTTCGATTTTCATGAGTGTGTTCGATGTGCACATCAACCGCACGCCGATCCGCGGTACGATCAAAAGGGTTGTCTATATCGCGGGCAAATTCCTCAATGCCGACCTCGACAAAGCCAGCGACGAGAATGAGCGCCAGCATTTTCTGGTTGAGCGCAGCGACGGCGTCCGCATCGGTTTTACCCAGATTGCCGGACTCGTGGCGCGCCGCATTGTCGCTTTTGTCAAAGAGGGCGACAGCGTTGCCAATGGCCAGCGTATCGGCTTGATCCGCTTTGGCAGCCGTGTCGATGTCTATCTTCCTGTGGGAACGGCTTCGCGCGTGATCAAAGGGCAGCGCTGTGTCGCCGGTGAAACGATCATCGCCGAACTGGGCGTTGACCAAGATCTGATTGCCATAAACCACTGATGGAAGAAAATCACACCCGTCCGGGTATTTCCCTGCGCGCGCTTGCCCCCAATGCGGTAAC
>JANONL010000398.1:0-3822 GCA_031420815.1 Sphingomonadales bacterium
AAGACCGGTGCCGACCAGATGGACGTCGAGCGCGTTGTCGTCTTTCACGTAAATTTCACTGCGGCCTTTTGCGACTTTGTACAAAGGTGGTTGCGCGATGAACAGATGCCCGCGTTCGATAATCTCGGGCATTTGCCTGTAGAAAAATGTCAGCAACAACGTGCGGATATGCGATCCGTCGACATCGGCGTCGGTCATGATCACGACCTTGTGATAGCGCAGTTTTTCGATGTTGAAATCATCGCGGCCGATGCCGGTGCCCATTGCCTGGATCAGCGTGCCGACTTCCTTCGAAGACAGCATCCGGTCAAAGCGCGCACGCTCGACATTGAGGATTTTACCCTTCAGCGGCAGGATTGCCTGATAATGCCGGTCACGGCCTTGCTTTGCAGACCCGCCTGCCGAATCTCCTTCGACCAGGAACAGTTCGGATTTCGCCGGGTCTTTTTCCTGACAATCGGCGAGTTTGCCGGGCAGTGATGCAATGCTCATCACCGACTTGCGGCTAGCTTCACGCGCCTTGCGCGCCGCCTCCCGGGCGGCAGCGGCGTCAATAACTTTCTGGATCACGGTTTTAGCGTGCCCCGGATTTTCCTCCAGCCAGTCACTCATCCTGTCAGCCATCAGGCTTTCGAGCGGTTGCCGCACTTCGGAGGAAACGAGCTTGTCCTTGGTCTGCGAACTGAATTTCGGGTCGGGCAGCTTGACCGATACAATTGCAGTCAGCCCTTCGCGCATATCGTCGCCGGTCAGCGCGATTTTCTCTTTCTTTAATATCCCCGATTTCTCGGCATAATTGTTGATCGTGCGGGTCAGCGCCGAGCGGAACGCCGCCAGATGGGTGCCACCATCTCGCTGCGGAATGTTATTGGTGAAGCACAGGACGTTTTCGTAATAACTGTCATTCCATTCGAGCGCGACATCGATGCCGATGCCGTCGCGCTGCGACGAAATGGTGATCGGGTCGGCAAGCATCGCTGCCTTGTTGCGGTCGAGATATTTGACGAACGCGCCAATCCCGCCCTCATAATAAAGATCGATTTCCTTGACTTCGGAATGGCGGGCATCGCGCAGCAGGATATGAACACCCGAATTGAGAAACGCCAGCTCGCGGTAACGATGCTCGAGCTTGTCGAAATCGAATTCGGTGACATTCTTGAATGTCTCGGTCGAGGGTACGAACGATACCCGCGTGCCGTTTTTCGGCTTGCCATCGACGATCGGCGCATCGCCGGTGATCTTGAGCGGTGCCACCGCATCGCCATAAGCAAAGCGCATCTCATGCTGCTTGCCGTCACGCCATATGACGAGGTCGAGATATTCCGACAGCGCGTTGACTACCGACACGCCGACGCCGTGCAGACCGCCCGAAACCTTGTAAGCGTTGTCGTCCGATGTGTTCTCAAATTTACCACCAGCGTGCAACTGGGTCATGATAACCTCGGCTGCCGATACGCCTTCTTCGGTGTGCATGCCGGTCGGAATCCCTCGACCATTATCTTCGACCGACACCGATCCGTCGGCGTTGAGTTCGATCAACACCAGATCGCAATGCCCCGCCAATGCTTCGTCGATTGCATTATCCGAAACCTCGAAAACCATATGGTGTAGCCCCGAACCGTCGTCGGTATCGCCGATATACATACCGGGGCGTTTGCGCACGGCATCGAGGCCCTTCAGCACCTTGATGCTGTCGGCACCATATTCATTCTGGTTGGGGTTAGCGGCGCTATCGCCGGTCTGTTCTTCGTTAATCTCGGTCATTGATGGACCATAGAGGACGGGGTGCCAAAACCCAAGTGAAAGCGGCCAAAAACCGCTATTTTTCCACAGGGTTTTCAATAAGCATGCGGTGTGCCATTTTGGCTTAAGCAAATGCCGAACAACGGACTTACAAAATGACCATCGACCCCTACACAGAACTTGAAAAACCCTTTGGCGATTTCGGCGCGCTCATCGGCGCTTGGGGTACGATGAAATCTGCTGAACCTGCACTTTCAGATAGCACTCGCGCGCTAAACTGGGGTGAGTTGGCGGCGTTGACGGCGCGGATTGCGGCGCAGTTGCGCCTCGACGGGCTGGCGCATGGCCAGGCAGTGGCGATTCTCGGGACGACCAATGTGCATTACGCCTTGGTCTATCTCGCGGCGATCCGTGCGGGCGGTTGTGCCGCGCCGCTTACGACTTCGGCGACCCCTGCGCAGTTGACCGCCATGTTAAGAGATTCAGGCGCGATGCATTTGTTCATCGATGCCGCCAAGCTGGCCGATTTGGCAGGGCATGATTTGGGCGATGTGAAGATCGTGATGCTCGGTGGTGCAAAGGACGGGTATCCGGGCTTGAGCGACTGGATGGCGGAGGAAGGAGCGACTTTCAACGCGATCACGCCCGCCGCCACCGACCCGTTCAACATCATCTATTCGAGCGGCACCACGGGTACCCCGAAAGGCATCGTCCATTCGCACCAGATGCGCTGGCACCAGATGGCGGGCGGTTTTAAATCGATCTATGGTCAGGATACGCGTTCGCTGCTGTCGACGCCGCTGTATTCGAACACCACGCTCGCGGTGTTCCTGCCGACGATGTGCCATGGCGGGTTCGCGCGGATGATGGAGAAATTCGACGTTGCGGGCTATCTCGAACATGCCGAGCACGACAAGACTACGCATACGATGCTGGTGCCGGTACAGTATCAACGGCTGATGGCTTATGATCGCTTCGCCGCGCATGACCTGTCGAACTACATCGTCAAATTCTGCACCAGTGCGCCGTTTCCCGCAGAACTAAAGGCTGATGTGGTCAAGCGCTGGCCCGGGGGGCTGATAGAGATTTATGGCATGACCGAGGGCGGGGTGGTTTGCATGTTGCAGGCACACAACTTCCCCGACAAATTGCACACCGTTGGGCAGCCGGTGACAGGGCACGAGCTAATCGTTCTCGATGACTACGACAATCGTCTGCCGCCGGGTTCAAAAGGCATATTGACCGGGCGTTCGCCGACGATGATGTCGGGTTACAAGAACCAGCCGGAAAAGACGCGCGAAATGGAATGGCGCGACGAAGATGGCAATATCTGGCTGAAAACCGGTGATATCGGGATTGTCGATAAAGACGGCTTTGTCTCCATTGTTGGCCGCTCCAAGGATATGATCATTTCCGGCGGGTTCAACATATACCCCAAGGATCTGGAAGATTTGCTGGAAGCGCAACCCGAAGTTGCCGAGGCGGCGGTGGTCGGTATGCCGTCACAAGCATGGGGCGAAACACCGGTCGGCTTTGTGCGCTTTACAGCGGGCAGCAACGCCCCGGTCGATGAAATTCTGCGACGCGTCAACGCGCAGCTCGGCAAAACACAGCGCATATCGGTGCTATACGCAATCGACGAAATGCCGCGCAGCCATATCGGTAAATTGCTCAAAACCGAATTGCGCGAATTGGCAGCGGCGAAGGACGCCAGCTTATGATCGTCAAATTTGGCCCTGATCTGGATGCGGTGATCGCGGTATTGCAGACCGCGCTGACCCCAGCCTTCCTGTTGGTCGCGGTTGGTAGTTTGCTCAATATCCTTACCGGTCGTCTGTCACGCATCGTCGACCGTTCGCGCGATTTGCAGGACCGTCACGCAGCAACCCAGGGCAAAGAACATGACCGTCTGGTTACCGAACTCAGGGTTATCGAGAAACGAATGCGCGTGGTTGGAAGCTCGATACTGTTAAGCGTATTGTCCGCGCTGACGGTCTGCCTGATGATCGGCTTGCTGTTCCTGATGGGGCTGTCGGATTTCTCGATGGCATGGATTGTCGTCGCGGTTTTCATGCTGGC
>JANONL010000399.1:0-1877 GCA_031420815.1 Sphingomonadales bacterium
CATCCACAGCATAATCTGGCGATGGCGCAGATGAAGGCGTGCGGGCCGATCTTTTCGTTCGAACTCGATGGTGGGCGTAAGCAAGCGCACGGGCTGCTGAACGCGCTGCAATTGATCGATATCTCGAACAATATCGGCGATGCGCGCAGCCTGATGTGCCACCCCGCGTCGTCCACGCACCACGGCATGGGGCCAGAGGGGCGCGCGGCAATGGGTGTCGGTGAGGGGATGATCCGGATAAACGTCGGGTTGGAAGATCCGGTGGATTTGATGGAAGATCTCGACCAGGCGCTTAAGGCGGTGGGATTATGAACTGTTCACTCCCAAAGCCGTTCGCCCTGAGCCGGTCGAAGGGCAGGTTGCGCACGCCGTACTTCGACAAGCTCAGCACGAACGGAGCAGTGGGATGATTCTCGACGCATTTTTCACCGCAAGTGCCACCAACCACGGAGTCACCGTGCGCGTCGCACCCAATTTCCTGCCCGAACAATCATCCGCAGACCAAGACCGCTGGTTCTGGTCCTATCATATCCGCATCGAAAATCATGGCGATGATCCGGTACAATTACTGACGCGGCACTGGCGGATTACCGACGGGCGCGGGATGATAAACCATGTCGACGGCGACGGCGTCGTTGGCGAGCAGCCTTTGCTCTATCCTGGCGGTAGCCACGATTATGTTTCGGGCTGCCCGCTGACTACGCCGAGCGGGATGATGGAGGGGCATTACCGTTTCCTGCGCGAGGATGGCAGCACATTCCTGGCGGATATTCCGAAGTTCAAGCTGGTCGCGCCTGCGACCGCACGATGATCGGGGTGCGATGAAACGCACGCACCTTCCGCTCAACGGCCTGCGCGTGCTCGACGCAGCCGCGCGGCACCTGAGTTTCACCAAAGCGGCGGATGAATTGGCGGTGACGCCTGCTGCTGTGGGGCAGCAAATCCGCGCGCTCGAAGATATGCTGGGCGTTGTGTTGTTCAGGCGGACACCCAAAGGTCTGGAATTGACCGGCGAAGGTGCGGCGGGTCTCGACGCGCTGCGTCAGGGCTTCCTGATGTTCGAAGACGCGGTTCGGGCGATGCAGGCGGGACAGTCGTCCAATTCGCTGACCATCGCCGCGCCGCGCGATTTTACCGCGAAATGGTTGGCGGCGCGGCTGGCGAAGTTCGGGCAATCTCATCCCGATACGCGGTTCACGCTGGTCGCGGCGGATGATGATATCGACTTCACCGAAGCCAATCTCGATCTCGCAATCCGGCTGACCGATGGCTCCGGCGAGCATGAGGGTGTGCGCTTGGCGCAAGGCGCGTTTGTGACCGTTGCGGCGCCCGAGGGTGGAACCGATACGCCGATTAGCTGGCCACGTTGTCCGGTTGCCGATGGCTTGCCAGCGCTGCGTCTGGCCGATGCCGGGCTGGCGATAGACGCCGCCGCCATCGGTCTGGGCCGCGCCAATGTGCCGCATTTGCTCGCCGAAGCCGATCTTGCTGCGGGACGGGTGCGTGCACTCGACAATGCGAAAGAGAGCAATTTGGCGTATTGGCTGCTCGCGCCGTTGCCGCAGTGGCGTCAGAAGACAGTCAAGGCGCTGGTTGAGGCGTTGACGGCCTAATTCACCACACTGTCCAGCAGCCGCGTCATCAGTGCCGCGAATGCTGCATTATCGACATCCTTCGCCGTGTTGTTCCAAGCGCCGCTGATTGCATACCAATCGCCAGCCTTTGACTGCGCGAGGAAGCTCATTGCGATCACGCCGGGTTCTGACCCGCCTTTATAGCCGAGATACTTCCATTTGGCCGCCGAAACTGGCGCGACGCCTTTATTGACCGCCATAATATCGAGCGCGGTCTTGCTGTCGATGCGGCGCAGGTGGTTC
>JANONL010000400.1:0-1805 GCA_031420815.1 Sphingomonadales bacterium
TGGGGGGCTTGCCGCGTCTGCGGCACATATGACTCCTAACGCAGAAGAATTTTCAGCCGCAGACGCGGCTGGCCCCCGCCCTAACCCTCCCCACAAGGGGGAGGGAACTTTGCGGCAGAAGGCGATGCAGGCAATTTCGGACACCCGCTTCATCCCCGAAAAGGGCCGCAATCGCCTGTCGTCGATGGTCGAGGGCCGCCCCGACTGGGTGCTCAGCCGCCAGCGTGCTTGGGGCGTGCCGATCACTCTGTTTGTGAACCGCAAAACCGGCCAATATCTCTGCGACGCGAGCGTCAACGCACGCATCATCGCTGGCGTCCGCGAGAACGGCGTCGATGCATGGTCCGACGAACGCGCGCAGGACTATCTGGGGAGCGACTATGCGCTCGCCGATTACGAACGCGTGGTCGACATTCTCGACGTCTGGTTCGATTCGGGCTGCACGCATGTGTTCACGCTGGAAAGCGGGCGCTGGCCTGACCTGCAATGGCCCGCCGACCTCTATCTCGAAGGCAGCGACCAGCATCGCGGCTGGTTCCAGTCGAGCCTGCTGCAAAGCTGCGGCACTCGCGGACGTGCGCCTTTCAATGCGGTGCTGACGCACGGTTTCACCATGGACCAGAAGGGCATGAAAATGTCCAAGTCGCTGGGCAACACGATCAACCCGCTCGACCTGATGCGCGACAGCGGCGCGGATATCCTGCGGCTCTGGGCGCTGACCGTCGATTTTACCGAGGACCACCGGATCGGCAAGGAAATCCTCCAAGGCGTGTCCGACCAGTACCGCAAATTGCGCAATACGTTCCGGTATTTGCTCGGCGCACTCGACGGCTTTTCGGACGCGGAAAAAGTAAATGTAAAAAGTGACAGTCACCTTTTGCCGGAGTTGGAACGCTACATGCTCCATCTGCTGGCGGACATGGATGCGAAGTTGAGGGTTGCGGTGAATGACTTCGACTTCAACAGCTATGTTCGTCTGCTGACCGATTTCGCCAATGAAGACCTGTCGGCCTTCTTCTTCGATATCCGCAAGGATTGCCTTTACTGCGACGCACCGACCGATCCGAAGCGGATGGCGTACCGGACGGTTTTGGACATCCTATTCCACGCACTGGTAAGATACGCCGCGCCGGTGCTCGTGTTTACCAGCGAAGAGGTGTGGCAGACGCGGTTTCCGGATGAAACGGATTCGGTGCATTTTTCGGATTGGCCGGAGGTTGATGCTGGTTGGGTGGACAACGGGCTCGGCCAAAAATGGGAAACAGTGCGTTATCTTCGTACAGCGATAACAGGTCAAATTGAGCCACTACGACGGGAAAAGACCTTAGGCTCTTCCCTTGAAGCAGAAGCAATCGTGACCGTTGGCTTAATTGATGATCCACACTCAATTGCACACTTGGACTTTGCCGAACTGGCAATTGTGAGCCACGCGACTATTAGCTTGTCAGACGACAAGCCCCTTGGTGAAGGCTCAATGCCTTGGGTCAACGCAACTATTGCCGTTACCACCAACCACAAATGCGGTCGCTGCTGGCGGCACCTCCCCGAGGTTGTCGAGGACGGGGCGCTTTGTGGGCGGTGTGAGGATGTTGTCGGTGGTTGAATTCTCATACCATCGGCACCCTGAACTCGTTTCAGGGTCTTACTTTGGGCGGCGAAAAATCAAGATGCTGAAACAAGTTCAGCATGACAAGATTTGCGGTTAAGGGGCGGGCATGACTACCAACACTTCCAAATACCGCCTGCAAGGCATCATCCTCGCCAGCCTCGTCTTCATCGCCGACCAGATGGTCAAATATGCGATG
>JANONL010000401.1:0-2776 GCA_031420815.1 Sphingomonadales bacterium
CGAAATGGGAGCGGAAGATTCCTTCGCCAACGTATCGGTAGTAGCCGGTAACCACTGGATGTTTCCAGCAAGGCAGTTAAATTCTGGCGGAAAGGGCGTAAAACTTTTTTATTGCGCAGTTGGCGGGGGACGACAATCCGATTGCCCCGATAATTTTGCAACCCAAATCGACGCTGCTTATGATCCGAAGTTTGATGCTCTTCACTTTCTGGAGCTTCTGGAGGTCTACGAGGATTTGGGCGGACCAACCGGCAAAATTATCAAACGAACGAGCAAAAACGATCAAGCTTGGTTGAATTTATATTGGACCAATCGTTAAGCAACCACCCCGAACAAATCATGCTCGTCGGCATCTTCAATGCTGACATCAACGACATCGCCCTGCTGTAAGGTCGCCGACACATCGCGCAGGAATACATTGCCGTCGATCTCCGGCGCATCCGCCTGTGAGCGGCCAGTCGCACCAATGCTGCCATCTTCGTCCACCTCGCCGATTTCGTCGATGATGACCGGCAATATCCGTCCGACCTTTGCCGCCAGTTTGGCAGCACTTATTGCGGCGGTTTTTTCCATGATGCGTTGGTAGCGTTCTTCTTTGACGTCTTCGGGCACCGGATTGGGCAGTGCGTTGGCCGCAGCGCCTTCGACGGCTTCAAAGCGGAAGGCACCGACGCGGTCGAGCTGTGCTTCATCGAGCCAGTCGAGCAGATATTCAAAGTCCGCCTCGGTCTCGCCCGGAAAACCAACAACGAAGGTCGATCGGATGGTGATGTCGGGGCAGATGTCACGCCATTTGTGGACGCGTTCGAGCACCTTGGCTTCGTTCGCGGGGCGCTTCATCGCCTTCAAAACATTCGGCGCAGCGTGCTGGAACGGGATGTCGAGATAAGGAGTGATCAGCCCCTCGGCCATCAGCGGGATGACGTGATCGACATGCGGATAGGGATAGACATAGTGCAGCCGCACCCATGGCGGCGTGCCGTCCGATGTCCGCAATCCGCCCAGTTCACGCGCCAGATCGGTCATGTGCGCGCGGACTTCGCGGCCTTTCCACGCGCGCGGTTCGTGGCGGGTGTCGACCCCGTAAGCAGACGTATCTTGCGAAATTACCAGCAATTCCTTGGTCCCAGCCGCGACCAGTTTTTCGGCCTCGCGCAACACCGCGTCGATCCGGCGGCTAACCAGATCGCCGCGAATACTTGGGATTATGCAAAAGGCGCAGCGGTGGTTGCAGCCTTCGGAAATCTTCAGGTAAGAATAATGCCGCGGCGTCAGCTTCAGCGCGCCTTCGGGCACCAGATTGATGAACGCATTGACGGGCATCGGCGCTGCCTCATGCACCGCGCCGACCACTGCTTCATATTGTGCCGCACCGCTGATCGCCAATACTTTGGGATAACGCGCACGGATCATCTCGGCTTCGTTGCCAAGGCAACCGGTGACGATCACCCGGCCATTTTCGGCCAGCGCTTCGCCAATCGCCTCCAGGCTCTCTTCCTTGGCCGAATCCAGAAAGCCGCAGGTGTTGACCAAAACGACATCGGCCCCGGCATAATCAGACGACATCGCATAACCGTCAGCGCGAAGCTTGGTCAGTATCCGCTCGCTATCGACTAAAGCCTTAGGACAGCCGAGCGAAACCATGCCCACTTTGGGCGCTGCTGGTATTTGAGTTGCCATGATGGCGGCGCGCATAGCTGGTTTGCACGGGCTTGTCACGGACCGCGATGAAGCGCATGATTAGCGCATTGATTTGCAGGGGGAGATTAACAATGGCGAATGCGAACTTACTGGCCATTCTGGTGGCGGCTGCGGCTGGGTTTCTGGTCGGCGGCCTTTGGTACGGACCGTTGTTCGGCAAAGTTTGGATGACCCAGAACAACTTTACCGAGGAAGAACTGCGCGGTGCGAATATGCTCAAAATATATGGGCTAACCTTTGCCTTCAGCGTTTTGTCGGCAGTGTTCCTTGGCCATTTACTGGCGTTTTTCGACGCCAACGCACGATCGACAATGATGATCTCGGTCGGCATCGCTTTGGGCTATATCGTCCCGGCAATCGGCACCAATTATCTGTTTGCCCGCAAATCCGGCAAGCTGTTTGCCGTCGACGCCGGTTACTGGATTGTGTTCTACGCCGCGATGGGCATCGTATTCGTGCTGCTCGGCACCTAAAGCACGGGCAATCTGGTTAGCGGGTCGAGCGGCTTGCGGTTTTTTCGGATTTCGAAATGCAGTTGTGGCTGGGTAACATAGCCGGTCTCACCGACGCTGCCCAAGGATTGCCCAGCGTTCACGTTGTCGCCGCGTGCCACATCCAGCCGCCCCAAATGCCCGTAAGCCGTGACCCAGCCGCCGCCATGATCGATAAGCACCAGCCCGCCGAATACACCGATTTCATTGCCGCTATAAACGACAACGCCGTCTGCGGCCGCGCCAACCGGTGTGCCGTTGGGTGCGGCAATATTCAAGCCGTCATTGACCTTGCCGCCACCTTGCACGCCGTACCGCGCCAGCACTGCTCCATGCAACGGCCAGCCGAACGCGCCCGCAAATCCGACGGGCTTGGCTGACACTGCAATTCTGGTGTCGGCCTGCGCCGGTTCGCCGCCGGTAACGATATCGTCGATGTTGAGCGAGAACGCAGCCGCACGTTGCTCGGGCGACGGGTCGCCGGAAACAGGCACGGCGGACGCACTGTCGGGCAAACGCAGCCTCTGCCCATCGCGCAGGACATAGGGATGTTGGAGGCCGTTGAGGTCGACAATCTGCGCCCA
>JANONL010000402.1:0-2959 GCA_031420815.1 Sphingomonadales bacterium
GACAGGAGATACGACGATGAATATTTTGACCAAAAGCTTGCTTGGCGCTGGAGCTGCTGCTGCGGCTTTGGTGACTGTCGCTGCGCCTGCGCAGGCACAGGGACGGTATGACCGCTATGACCGCAACCGTGACGGCATCAGTGCCGGTGAAGTGATTGCAGGGGCCGTTATCCTTGGTGGCATCGCCGCCGTGATCGCTTCGGCTGATAACGACCGTTATAACGACGGTCGCTACAATCGTGACGGTTATGATTATAACCGCAGCGGCTACAGCTATAACAACCGTAATGGCAGCCGCCAGGCGGTGAACCAGTGTGTCAACGCCGTTGAAAGCTGGGCCAACCGCTACAGCCGTTCGGACGTGACGCAGGTCAACAACATAGAGCGTACGCGCAATGGGTACCGTGTCTCCGGCAAGCTGGTGGTGCAGGACGGCTGGCGCGGTAATAACCGGGGTTATGGCAACAACGACCGCTATGACCGCGACGACCGTTATGATCGGGACGATCGTTATGACCGGAATGATCGCTATGACCGGGATGACCGTTACGACAACGACCGTTACGGAAATAATCAGGGCTATGGCCGTGGTTACGACAAGGGTCGGTTTACCTGCTATGTCGAACGCGGACGGGTGATCGATGTCGATTATCGTGGCCTCGATCAGTGGCGCTAAGCGCGACTGGATGAACAAGAATACTGGTTCAGCCTGGCGACAGGCTGAACCTTTTATTTATCGGGCATCGGGGCTATTGTCCCGGCAACAGGAGGGCAATATGGGGAATTTCAGAACAGCAGCGCTGGCATTGGGCACAGCCGCAATGATGGCCACGTCGGCCGCGCCAGCGATGGCGGCGGTTACGTACGGCAAGAGCGACAGCGTGTTGAAAGCGGCGGGTGAATATAATGGCTGGGGCAATCGTTACCGCTATCGTCACCGCGACCGCGTCGATGGCGGCGATATACTGGCCGGTATCGCGATATTGGCGGGGATCGCGATTGTCGCCGGTGCGGCGAGTAAAGACAACCAGCGCGGACGTGCACCCGAACGCTATCCACAAGATGACCGGTCCTATGAGCCAGACTATCGTTCGGACCAGAGTAACCGGTCCTATGACGGCGGCGGCGCGCGCGGCAACGATGTCGGCAGCGCGGTCGAAACCTGCTCTGCCGCTGCCGAGCGCCGTGCGGGCGGCGATGCCCGCGTCGGCGAAATCCGCAGCGTGACCCGCGACGGCGAAGGCTGGCGGGTCGAGGGCGAGTTGTCAGGCAGCGATGCAAACAGCTTTTCCTGCCGGACGACAGATGGTCGGGTGGACGCCATCGATCTGGACGGCGAACGGTCGATTTAAGCGCGGCGGTTTAAGCCGTAAGTTTTTGTTACCAGGATAATGTCATTCCCGCTTTCGCGGGAATGACAAACTAACGGCTATTTGCTTGTCTCTCTCCTATGCCGCCATCGCTGCATAGAGCATCGTTTTGATCTCACGCCGGATCGGGTATGTGCTTGACGGCATCAACTGCGTCATGAAGATCATGATGATATCCTCGACCGGATCGACAAAAAACGCGGTCGAATACATCCCGCCCCAATAGAAATCGCCGGTCGAACCGGGGATCATCGTGGCGGGTGCATCGATGGTGACGCCGAAGCCAAGGCCATACCCTGCACCGGCATTTTCCGCCTCGCTAAACAGAGATTTGCTGTGCTGCGTCAAATCGCCACCGCCGGGCAAATGATTGGCAGTCATCAGCTCCAGCGTCTTCGGGCTGATGATCTGCACCACTCCGGCATCAGTGGCCAATGCGCCGCCGTTCAGCAACATCCGCGCAAACCGGTGGTAATCGGCCATCGTCGAGGCAAGGCCGCCGCCACCCGAATTAAAACCCCACCCTTGCGCCCACAGGCTGTCGCCACCCGCCTTGTCGAACAGCTTCATTTTGGTTTTTGGATCCCAAACCATACATTCGGGAATGCGGTCTGCCTTGTCGGCAGGAACGGTGAAAAACGTGTCGTCCATGCCGAGCGGCGCGAAGATATGTTCGGCGAAATAGTCGGCGAGCGATATCCCGCTGATCCGTTCCACAACAACGCCCAGAACATCGGTCGATACCGAATAATTCCAGCCAGTGCCGGGGTCGAATTCAAGCGGGATTTGCGCCAGCGTATCGATGAAACTGTCAGAGGTGTTTCTCGTCCAGCTTTCGACGTCGGTCTTGCGGTATGCCGCATCGACGTTGCTGCGTTCCTGAAAACTGTAAGTGAAGCCCGATGTGTGCCGCAGCAGGTCGATAATCCGTAAGGGGCTTGCGGGCGGGCGGGTGACGAACGGCACATTGCCGCCGCCTGCGACAAACACGCCGAGATCCGCAAATTCGGGGATATATTTGGCGACCGGATCGGATAAAGCGACCTTGCCCTGTTCGACCAGCTGCATGAATGCGACCGAGGTCACCGGTTTGGTCATCGACGCAATGCGGAAAATCGCGTCATCGGCAACCCCCGAGTTCCATTGGTGGGCGATGTCGTCACCGCGCCCGATGAGCAGCGCCCCGAAAGGAAGCTTGCCGCTATCGAGATATTTGCCCTGAATATGGTCGTTGATCCGCGCCAGACGGTCGGGCAGGAAGCCGAGGTCTTGCGCGGTCATACCGCCGTTTGTCCTGTCAATTGCCGCGTCACCGGATGCGAGCTCGACAGCCCGCCATCGACGGCAATCGCTTGCCCGTTGACATAGCTCGCCTGATCGCTGGCGAGGAACAACGCGACGTTGGCGAGTTCGTCGGGCTGCGCGCCGCGGCGCAGCGGGTTCAGCCGACCGATCTTTTCGGTGACGCCTTTTTCCTTGGCATAATCGAATGTCGGCTTGGTCATCCCGGTTTCGGTGAGGCCGGGGCAGATCGCGTTGCAGCGGACGTTGGTGCCCGATAGCTGCTGCGCCGAAACCTTGGCGAGATT
>JANONL010000403.1:0-3277 GCA_031420815.1 Sphingomonadales bacterium
CGCACCTCGCTGGCGCACATCTACGCCATTGGCGACTGCGCCGCCTTCGTCTGCGGCTATGCCGAGGGCGCGGTGATGCGGGTCGAATCGGTGCAGAACGCCAACGACCAGGCAACCTGCGTCGCCAAGGCGATCTGCGGCGAGCCCAAACCCTATCACGCTTTCCCGTGGTTCTGGTCGAACCAGTATGATCTGCGGCTGCAGACCGCCGGCCTGTCAGTCGGCTATGATGCCACCGTGCTGCGCGGCGATCCCGCTGAGCGGTCGTTTTCGGTGGTCTACCTCCAGCAGGGCCGGGTAATCGCGCTCGACTGCGTCAATATGGTCAAAGATTATGTGCAGGGTAAGGCGTTGGTTGTCGGGGGCATGGCGCTTGCTCAAGAAGTGCTTGCAGATAATTCCAAGACACTGAAGGAGCTGATTGCAGAAGTTGCCTAGCAACACTTCTCCCCAATCCGTTCGTGTCGAGCGTAGTCGAGACACCGTGCAGTCGCGATTGCCTTACGGGCATCTCGACTACGCTCGATGCGAACGAGACTTCTAGGAATTACAGCATATTTTGCAAAACTCCCGTGCCTCGCTGACGGCTATATTAGGCCCGACCAATACCGGCAAAACCCATCTCGCGGTCGAGCGGATGTGTGCGCATTCGAGCGGAATGATGGGTTTTCCGCTGCGTCTGCTGGCGCGCGAGATATATGACCGGGTGGTGGCGATCAAGGGTGTGGCGCAGGTTGCGCTGATTACCGGTGAGGAACGGATCGAGCCGCCGAATGCGCGCTGGTATTGCTGCACCGTGGAAAGCATGCCGCTAAGCGGAGGCATCTTTGCCGGGAGCGCCAACAAAAACGAACGCGACTTTGCCTTTGTTGCGATTGACGAAGCGCAATTGGGTGCCGACCCCGAACGCGGACATATTTTCACCGACCGGATGCTCCATGCACGCGGGCGTGAGGAGACAATGATCCTGGGCTCGGAAAGTCTGCGTCCGATGATCCGGTTGCTTTTGCCCGATGCCGAAATCATCTCGCGCCCGCGGTTTTCTACCCTCAGCTATGGCGGTGCCAGAAAGCTGTCACGCCTGCCAAAACGCGCCGCCATCGTCGCGTTCTCGATCGAGCAGGTCTATGCTGTCGCAGAAACATTGCGCCGGTTGCGCGGCGGTGCGGCGGTGGTGATGGGCGCGCTGTCCCCGCGCACGCGCAACGCGCAGGTCGCAATGTTCCAGTCGGGCGAGGTCGATTATCTCGTTGCCACCGATGCCATCGGGATGGGACTGAACCTTGACGTCGCTCATGTCGCGTTTGCCGGTCTGGCCAAATTCGATGGTTACCGGCGCAGGCGGCTGACGGTCGCTGAAATGGCGCAAATTGCCGGTCGGGCAGGGCGGCATCAGCACGACGGGACCTTCGGAACGTTGGCCGGCGAGGGCTATGAATTCACCGCCGAAGAAATCGCCGCGATTGAAAACCACGATTTCCCCCGGCTCGACTGGCTGTATTGGCGCAATGCCGAGCCTCGTTTCGACAGCATCGCAACGCTGATCGCCGATCTGGAAACGAAGCCCGACCAGAAAGGGCTGATTGCTGCGCCTAAAGCGATCGATCTTTCAGTGCTGAAACGCCTTGCCGAAATGCCCGATGTGACTGACCTCGTACGTGGCCCGCGCGGTGTGCAGCGGCTTTGGGACGCCGCAAGCCTGCCCGATTTCCGCCAGATGGGCGAGGAGCATCACGCACGTTTTGTTGCGTCTTTGTGGCCCAATCTGGCGCAGGGCGACGGTTTCCTGCCGTTCCCCTATGTTGCCGCCGAACTGGCGCGGCTCGACAATATACAGGGTGACATCGCCACTCTTTCGCAGCGGATCGCGGCGGTCCGGACGTGGACGTATGTTGCGCACCGCGCCGATTGGCTGGCTGAACCACATGTTATGGCACAGCGTGCACAGGCGCTGGAGCAAAAACTGTCCGACGCGTTGCATGACGCGCTGCGGCAACGATTTGTCGACAAGCGGACATCGATGCTGCTCCGGAAAGCGGGCAGCGACGTTGGTTTGATACCGGTTGAAATCTGCGACGATGACCGGGTTTTGGTCGACGGCGAAGATATCGGCAGACTCGACGGCTTCGCGTTTCGGGTTGACCCGGCGGCAAAAGCGGGTGACCGTAAGTTATTATTGGCGGCAGCAGAGCGACATCTGGCGGCGCATTTGAGACAAAAGGCGAGGGACGTGAATATGGCAGACGATAGCGAATTTGCGCTGGGTCCGGATAGCGAGGGAAAACCTGCTATTTTTTGGAAGAGCGATTTGCTTGGCAAATTGGCCAAAGGCCGCAGCTTGATGCAACCCGCGTTTCAACCGGCACGAGCAGTCGGTGATCTCGAAGGAGATGCGTTACGCGAAATAACGACCCGGGCGGAAAGCTGGATTAACGCGCAACTCGACAAGGCGATGGGCGGCATAGTTGGCTTGCAGGCTTTGGCGCAGGAAGCAGGCGTTGACGGCAATGTCCGCGCGCTGGCGGTGCAACTGGCCGACGCAGGCGGGATTGCCGGACGGCAATATCTGGCCGACGCGATTGCGGCGTTGCCCAAAGAAGCACGCGGCGCGGCGCGCAAGGGCGGGATCGTTTTCGGTGCGCTCGACATATATCATCACGCCGCGCTGAAACCGGCGGCGGCCAAGTGGCGGGCAGCTTTATTTGCGGCGCGCGACGACCGCGCAATGCCTGAATTGCCGCCAGAGAGCGCGGTCCATCTGAAGGAGTGGAAATTCGCGCATCCTGCCGACGCGCGCAATGCGGGGTACCGTCGGATCGGCGACGAATATGTCCGTATCGATCTGGCCGAGCGCGTCATCAAGAAAGCGCACGAAGCACGCGGGCAGGCGAACCTGTTCGGCATGGATATGGCGTTTGCGACTTCGCTTGGGATCAGTGATGCGGGTTTGAAGGCTTTGATGCGTGATGCCGGGTTCAGGTCGGCGGATGCACCCGTTGATACGGCGGATCAGGCCGAAATCCTGGCGGAAGTGGCGGTAGCGGAACCAGTCGAGGTTGGTGCCGTTGAAGCAGAACCTGTTGCCGGAGCGCCAATAACCGACGTGCAAAGAGCAGAGCCGCCAGTCCTTGTGGAACCGGCCACTCTTCAACCCGTAATTCTAACCCATTGGCGCTGGATCGGGCTACCGAAGCCGCGCCCGCAAGAGCAGCGCCAGCACCGCGTACGTCCGACCCAAAAATCACAGGGCGCGCCCAAAGCAAACGGCAAACCCGAC
>JANONL010000404.1:0-6193 GCA_031420815.1 Sphingomonadales bacterium
GCCTTGTCGGTGACCACGCCATCAAGGAAAAATGGGTATAAGGACGTATTAAATTGCCTGGCCAGTTGCGGGAATATCGCGTTGAAAGCGCCCGAATAGTCAGCGCCCATGTTGGGCGAAGCGAGCATACCGGTCAGAATAACCGGGATATCCCGCTTCTTCAGTTCAGTCATCATCGCGGTCAAATTGTCGCGCGTTTCGGCGGGCTTGGTACCTCGCAACATATCGTTGCCGCCAAGCCCGAGCACGAGCAGGTCGGGCTTGCGCTCCAGATTGTCGAGTACGAAACCCAGCCGGGTTTTACCCGCAGCAGTGGTGTCCCCCGACACACCGGCATTGTGGACACGGACGTTGATCCCATCAGATTTCAGTGCGGCCTGCAATTGCGGGGCGAGACCTTCCTTGGGGCCAAGCCGGTATCCGGCGTACAGGCTGTCGCCAAATACAACGACCAGTTTCGCATCCGCCAGCGCGTCCGGCGTCTCGGCGCTCTTGGTCGGAACCGGTTGGTCATTGGTCGATTGCGTCGCCGGCCCGCAGGCAACAAGGCCTTGGAGAAGCAGCGCGAGCGCCCCATATAGGCCGAAATATCTGATCATAAGGACTTCTCCTTGCACGCTCCTGTAAGCACCACGCCGGATATGGCCATCCGCGCGGCAAATGTCACCCTTAGCCTTGGTTCGAACGCCGCCGCCGTGTCGATTTTGCGCGGGGTCGATCTGGAGGTGCCGTATGACAGCAGCGTTGCGTTGCTCGGCCCGTCGGGTTCTGGCAAAAGCTCGCTGATGGCGGTGCTCGCCGGGCTGGAACGCGCAAGCGGGGGCACGGTGCTGGTCGACGGGCTGGATTTCACGCAACTCGACGAGGACGAACTGGCGCGGGCGCGACGGGGACGGATCGGGATAGTGTTGCAGGCGTTTCACCTGCTGCCCACCATGACCGCGCTTGAAAATGTCGCGGTGCCAATGGAACTGGCGGGGATTGCCGATCCTTTCGGACGCGCTACGGCGGAGTTGGAAGCGGTCGGGTTGGGCCACCGGCTCACGCATTATCCTTCGCAGCTTTCCGGTGGCGAACAACAACGGGTGGCGATTGCTCGTGCAATGGCGGCAGCACCCAAAATCATTTTTGCCGATGAACCCACCGGCAATCTCGACGGCTCGACCGGCACCGCAATTATCGACCTTCTGTTCGAACGCCGCGCGGCCTTGGGCGCGACTTTGCTGATAATCACCCACGACGCCGACCTCGCGCGCAAATGCGACCGCGTGATCGCGATGCACGACGGCCATGTGGTGGATGCATGATAGTGCACCACGACCTCGTCATCCCCGCGAAGGCGGGGACCCATCCCCTGCGCTGGCAGTCTAAGCCGGATGATCAGGGGATAGGCCCCCGCCTTCGCGGGGGTGACGAAGGTTGGCCGTTGAAATGACTCTGCTCGATATCTGGCGCATATCCCGCCGCGATCTTTCGGCGCGGATCAGGGGGCTGCGTTTGCTCGCGATCTGCCTGTTTCTCGGCGTGGCAACGCTTGCTGCAATTGGCAGCCTGACCGCCGGAATTGCCGAGGAGCTGTCACGGCGCGGGCAAACAATCCTCGGCGGAGACGTCGAGATCGCGATTGCCCAGCGCGAGGCGACCGAAGCGGAGTTGGCGGCGTTGCGTAAGGTCGGCAGTGTCTCCGAAACCGTAAGGCTGCGCGCGATGGCAATTAGCGCCGACAGTCTGCTCGCCGAGTTGAAAGCGATCGACGGCGTCTATCCGCATTATGGCGTATTGAAATTGCAAGGCGGCGCGGTCGTCAGAGCACCGGCGAAGGGCGAAATCTACATCGGCCCCACTTTGCGCGACCGGCTCGATATTCCCAAAGACAGTACTATCCGTTTTGGTGAGGCGACATTCAAGGTCGCGGGCATCATCGCCGAAGAACCCGACCGCCTCGGCGAAGGTTTTACGCTCGGCCCGGTTGCTATCATCAATATTGCCTCTTTGCCCGACACCGGCCTTATCCAGCCCGGCAGCATGTATGAAGCCAAATATCGGATCAAACTGCGCCCCGATCAGGACGCCGCCGCAATCGCCAAGGCACTCGAAGCACAATTTCCCTCGGCAGGCTGGGAAATCACCGACCGCTCGAACGGCGCGCCTGGCACGAGGCGGTTTATCGAACGAATGGGGCAATTTCTGACGCTTGTCGGCCTCGCCTCGCTGGTCATTGCAGGCATCGGCGTCGGCAACGGCGTGAGCAGCTATCTTGCCAGCAAACGTGCCAGCATTGCCACGCTCAAGGTCACCGGCGCGGACTCGTCGACGATTTTCCGCATTTATATGCTCCAAATCTTGGCGGTCGCGGTGTTCGCGATTGCAATCGGCCTGATCGTCGGCAGCTTCATGCCGATGGCGATAGGTGCGGTCGCAGGCGACATACTGCCGGTCGCACCCGGCTTCACCTTCCACCCGATGCCGCTGGCGGTCAGCGCAATTTACGGCCTGCTGATCGCGTTCGCATTCGCGCTGCCGCCGCTCGCCCGCGCCCGCACCGTCCCCGCCGCTGGGCTATTCCGCGCATTAGTCGAGGGCGATGCGCGGATCGATCGGCGCAGTACGATCTGGGTCATTGCATCTATCGCGGCGATTGTAGCGCTGGCGGTTGTTACCGCGCGAGAGCCTCTCTTTTCGCTTGGCTTTATTGGCGCGGCGTTCGGGTTATTGCTCTTGCTCACCGGAATTGCCTGGGCATTGCGGGCCATTTTTACGCACCTGCCGCGACCAAAAGCGCCGCTTCCCCGGCTCGCACTTGCCAATCTCCACCGCCCCGGCGCACAGACATCGGCACTGGTGGTCGCTTTGGGCCTCGGGCTTACGTTGTTCGTCACCCTCGCCGCGATCCAGACCAGCATCGACAACGAAATCAAAAATAGCGTTCCCGCGCGCGCGCCGAGCTTCTTTGTCCTCGACGTTCCGCGCGACGGTGCGCGACAGTTCGAAAAAATGGTCAGGCAAGCCGATCCGGAAGGCATCATCAATATGATCCCCGCGCTACGCGGAACCATTATCGAGTATGGCGGGCAACGCGTCGATCAACTCGAAGAATTACCCGAAGGCGCATGGGTGCTTAACGGCGACCGCGGCCTGACCTACAGCGCTGAAATTCCCAAAGGTAGCGAACTGACCGAAGGAAAATGGTGGCCCGCCGACTACCAGGGACCCGCGTTAGTATCGCTTGAAACCGAGGTCGCCTCAACGTTGGGCATTGGTGTAGGTGATAGCCTGACGATCAGCCTGCTGGGCGTCGAAGTGCCTGCAAAAATCGCGTCGTTACGCACGGTCAAATGGGACAATTTCGGGCTTAATTATGTAATGGTCTTCTCGCCCGGCTCGCTCGACAAAGCGCCACATAATATGGTCGCAACGTTGACAGTTTCTGACGATGCCGAGAAGAAGCTGGCCAAATCGATCCCTCCTGCTTTCCCGTCATCATCTTTGATCGAGGTCGGCGAGGTCACCGCACAAATCACCACATTGCTGACCCAAATGGCGCAGGCAATTGCAGCGGCGGCCTCCATCGCCATCTTGGCGGGTATTGCGGTGCTGGTCGGTGCCATCGCCGCCGCGCGCGCCAGCCGTATTTACGACAGCGTCATCATGAAGATGCTTGGTTCGACACGCGCCCAAATATTGGGAGCGCAGGCGCTCGAATACGGGATATTGGCCGTGGTGCTAGGGTTGCTGTCGCTGGCACTCGGATTGGGTGCGGCGTGGTATGTCGTGGTCGAGATTTTCGACTTCACCTTCGCGCCCGACCCCGTGATATTGGCGGTGACATTGATCGGCGGCGCTGGATTGACCTTTGTACTGGGCATCGTTGGATCACTACCGATATTGGCGGCGCGCCCGGCCGCAGCACTCAGGAGCCTTTAGCAAGCCGCGACGCTATCGGTGCCGACAAGATCAACTGTATCATATGATAAGCCAGTGTGGGCAGCAGAACCATGCCCGCGATTGCGGGTGGAAAAATGGTTGCAGCCAACGGTGCCCCGATTGCGATGCTTTTTTGCGCGCCGGAAAACAGCATGGTTATGCGGTCGGGCCGGGGCAGCTTCAAGGCTCCACCCAGCATCCAGGCTCCACCAAAACCGACGATGAGCATCACCAACAGCGCTACGGACAGCAAAGCCAGTTCACTGCCGCGTACTACGCTCCAAATTCCAGCCACGACCGCACCGGAAAAGGCGACATAGACCGCAATTGCGATGGACATCCGGTCCATCCAGGTCGCAATCGACTTGTGATCGTCGACCCAAGGCTTCAGCCAACGTTGCGCTATCTGCCCCAATGCAAAGGGTAACAGAAGGATAAGCGCGATCCGGCCAACGGCTGACCCGGAAAATTGCGCGTCACCGACTTGAGCCAGCAGCGCGAACAACAAAGGTGCGAGGATAACGCCGACCAAATTGACAAGTGCCGCTGCCACAACCGACGCCGCAACATTGCCCTTCGCCAATCCGGCATATGCGGTCGCCGATTGCACGGTCGATGGCAATATGCCGGTAAATAACAAGCCAAGCGCAAGTGCCGACGGCAGCAGGTTGTCGAACAGATGCGAAAGCGCCAGCCCCGCCACCGGCATCACGCCAAACACGAACAGAAAAATTGCGCCTTGCAATCGCCAGTTTCGAACGCCGTGCAGCACCTCGTCACGCGGCAACCTGACGCCATTCAAGAAGAACAGAAGGAAAATCGCGGCAGACGATACAAGCGAAGCCGTCTGTGCGGATTCCCCGCGAACCGGCAGAATGCTTGCCAACGCGATAGCGGCGAGCAATAATAGGACAAAACGATCGGGGATGAAGCGTGAGAGCATAGATGTCCGAATGGGTAACGACGGCTGCTGATGGCGCAAATTCGGCGTGCCAACAAGCGCTTCTCTTACGGTTACCTGCAATCCATGCTATCGTTTCTTCATTCGGTTTGGAAAAGGATTGAGTCGATGGTTCACCGGGCTAACAAGCATGTTCTTATTTTAGCGGGAGGGCTGGTCATTGCAGCCTTGTCGCCCGCTTTTGCCGCAGGCGGCGGCGGTGGCGGAGGGGGTGGCACCCCTAGCCAGTCTGCACCTGCCTATGACCCGGCGGTTGAATATCAAAAAGGCGCAACCGCGTTTCGCGCTGGCCAATATGCCGATGCGGCCAAAGCCTTCAAACGCGTTGTGAGCGCCGCCCCTAAAAACCCGCAAGCCCAGTATTTACTGGGTGCGAGCTATATGGCGCTGGGCGATTTCAAAAAAGCCAAAAGTCCTTTTGAATCCGCCGTCCGGTACGATGGCAAATTGATCGAGGCGCGGCGCGACCTTGGGATTACGCAAGCAAAACTGGGTAAAGCCGACAAGGCGAGTGAGCAGTTGACGGCGCTGAAAGCGATGGCAACTAGCTGTGGAGCAACTTGCACCGATGCCGCCAAACTGACCGACGCTGTTGCCAAAGTGGAGGCTGCGATGACCGTTGGCACCGCTGCGCAAGCTCCGGTTACGCCTAACATCCGCCTGGCTGCGGCGATTTCTGCCGATGCGGCCTATGTCACCGCTGTCAGCCTGATCAATGAAAAGCGTTATGATGAAGCGATTGCGAAGCTTGACGGCGCATTATGGGCAGCAGGTCCGCACCCCGATATTCTCACCTATCTGGGTTTTGCGAACCGCAAACTGAAAAACTATGACGCCGCAGAAGGCTATTATCAGGCGGCACTTGCCATTGCGCCCGAACACCGAGGCGCGCTCGAATATTATGGCGAGTTAAAACTGGAGCGTGGCAATGTTGCGGGAGCCAAGGCGCATCTGGCGCGGTTGGAATCGATTTGCGGTTTTGGCTGCTCGGAGGCCGATGAGCTGCGCCGCTGGATTTCGGAGGCGAAGACATCCGCAAGCTGATCTGTGCGATCATGTTCGGGGTGATCGGCGGGGCGGCGTTTTCCGCTGCGCCTGCGCTGTTGGTGCAATCACTGCGCTGGACCGAGCCGGGCCACGAAATTGACGCAATTGTCACGCAACCATCGACCTGCCTCGCGTTCGAGGCGCGCGACAAGATCGTGGTGCAGGCCGGAATGGCGCTGTTCAACACCCCGACGTTGCTCGGCGGACAGGCGGCAAAGGCGGGACTCAGTTGCAACAGTTGCCATGTCAACGGTCGCGACA
>JANONL010000405.1:0-6343 GCA_031420815.1 Sphingomonadales bacterium
ATCGGCCCAGTTGCTGGGCGGTGCAGGCGGCGGTGGCCTTGGCGGCGGACTCGGCGGCGGTCTGGGCGGTGACGTAACCGGTACCGTAACCCGTACCACCGGCAGTGCGACGGGATCGATCAACGGTTCGGGCAGCGGCGAGAAATCTGTCGATACCCGTTCGGGCCGGGTTCGCGGCAGCGGCTCTGCAAAAGGCAGCGGTAACGGATCGGTTACCGGAAATTCGGATATCATAGGCCAGACCGTTGGTGGCACAGCCAGCGGATCGGCAGAAAAATCCGCCAGCGGCGGCACCGATGCGACACTGGTCGGCAGCGATTTTGTCCGCGCCACCGCCTCTGACGGCGTTGGCAAAGCACGTGGCGCGACCGACAGTTTGCGCGGCACCGCAGGTTCCGCAGTCGGCTTGGCTCGTTCGACCGCTGGTTCGCTTACTGGCAGCGCCACTGGTGCAGCATCGGGAATGGGCTCGATCACCGGTAACGGCAGCAGCAGCGGCATGGCGCAAGGTAGCCTTGGTCAACTGGCAGCATCCGGAACGGCCGCAGCCAGCGGTGCCGGCATGTTCGCCATCGAACCCGGCATGCCCGTTGAAGACGCTAAAGGCCGCGTGATCGGCTATGTCCAGCAAGTCGAGCAGACCAAGCGCGGCGTGATCGAAACCGTGACCGTCGAAGTCGGCGACCGGGTTGCCACGCTACCGGCCGCCAATTTCTCAGGCTCGGGTGAAGCGTTGGTCACCGGCATGAGCAAAGGCGAACTGAAATCCGCAGCCAAGGAACAGGGAGCCGCGCCTGATAACGGAACCGCAAGCGCACCGGGTGACAGTGCGTCCCAAGCGAAACAACGCGGCGGCGGTTCTACCTCAGAACGTCAAGCCAACCGGCAGAACAGCAAGTAATCAAAAGACCCACCCACCTTGGCAGGCCGGGGGCATGTCCGGCCTGCCGCTTTTTTTATCCCGTTAGAAGTCACGATCAAACGATACCAGATCGCTGTCTGGGTCGCCGGTCCCGGCAATCATTCCTCGCAGCATCTGCCCGGCCATCATCGAAAATGTGATGCCATTGCCGCCGTAACCCATCGCCGCATAGCAGTTTGGCATATGCGGCACCGGCCCAACCGTAGGCGTCCCCGTGCGCGAATCGCCGAACGACCCGCTCCAGCTATTTTCAGGCGTAGGGTCGATCATCGGCAGCAGCTTACCCAGTTTTTCCGACAGCCGCCTGGTCTTTTCCCCGTTCAACGCATCGCGCTCATCGGCGTCGGATATTTCCGCATCCTCGCCGCCGCAAATGACATGGCCCGCAGGAGTGGTGCGGATGTAGAGATAAGGGTCGGCAGCCTCCCAGATGAGGCAGCCGGTGGGCCAGATCTTGCGTAATTGTGGTTTGGTCGAAATCACCCAGGTCGAGATGATAGTGTTGCCCTTTTTCGGCACACCCTTGGCCATTTCATAGCCCGTGGCAAACACCAGCGACTTGCATTTGATGTCGGGTCCATCGTTGGTGGACGCGATAACCCCCGATTTGCTCGCCTTGATGTCGGTCACTTCCACCGGCGTGTAAAGCCGAGCGCCGCGACCTATTGCCGCGTTCAGATAGCCGGCGGCGAGCAATCGCGGGTCAGCCATGAAATTATCGCGCCCGACTATGGCTGATCGTCCTTTGATGCCGTAATTTTCAAGAACAGCAGCGGGTTTCAGAAAACTCACCTCAAACCCCGCACGCCGCCGCGCCTCGGTTTCGGCTTCCAGCCCGGCGGCATCGAGCACATTGCCCGACAGATAAAGGGTATCGCGCGTTGCCTGATCGGCATTGATCCCCAAAGCGCGTGTCCTTTCGCGCAGGGCATCGACCGCGAGCCGTGACCGCCGCCATAACCGTTCGGCACGGTCACGGCCGATGCGTTCGGCAAGCACCGACAACGGCGTGTCGATCTCATATTGCAGTAGCGCCGTCGATGCCGCAGTCGATCCCTGCACCGCACCGCGCCGGTCGACGATAGCGACCTTCAGCCCGGCTTCGCTTAATGACTCAGCGATGATCGCTCCCGAAATTCCTGCTCCAATGACAAGGACATCGCATGAAATTGAGCGCTTTAATTCATCGGCGGGAATGGTCGGTAACCGCTGGTCGAGCCAGACCGGCCGTCCGGTGCGCAAGTCGCGTTTCACTGTTACTGACATGAATTTCCCCTTTTGAAAACGACAACCGTTGTCGACGCGAATCTGTTCCTCGACGGGCGGAACCATCTGCCAAATCCGCTTGCAAAACGCCGAATCTATGGCTACGGGCCTAGTCTTTCCGAAATCGGAACCTATATCGCTCTCGACCCTGCTGGTCGGAGCGCTGGCGGCTACCCTCGGAAACAAGCTTAGGAAGTTGGAAAATGGCGAAGACAAGCCCCGGTGAATTCATCCGTCAGGTGCGGACCGAAATCGGCAAGGTCGTATGGCCGACCCGTGCAGAAACCGTGCAGACCGCGATCATGGTGCTGATCATGACGATCATTTTGGCTATCTTCTTCCTGGGCGTCGATGCGGTGTTTGCCGCAGTTGTGAAGGGGCTGCTCGCACTCGCCGGTTAAGGCGGATACGGGCAAGGCAGAATAGAGAACTATGGCACGCTGGTACATCATTCACGCTTATTCGGGCTTTGAAAACAAGGTCCGCGACCAGATTATTTCCGAGGCGGAACGGCTGGGGCTATCGGCACTTGTCGAAGCGGTCGAAGTGCCGACCGAACAGGTCACCGAGGTTCGCCGCGGCAAGAAAATCAAGGCCGAACGCAAATTCTTCCCCGGCTATGTGCTGGCCAAGCTGAGCATGACCGATGACGTTTACCACGTCGTCAAGAATACCCCGAAGGTTACCGGCTTTCTCGGTGCGATGGGCAAGCCGCAGCCGATAACGGAGGCCGAAGCCGCGCGCATCCTGAATACCAAACAGGAACTCGACGCCGCACCGAAAAAGCGCGTCTCGGTCGATTACGAAATCGGCGATCAGGTCAAGGTGCTGGGTGGTCCGTTTGCCAGCTTCAATGGCGCAGTCGAAGAACTCGATTTCGACAAAAACCGCGTCAAGGTATCGGTCTCAATCTTCGGCCGTGCGACGCCGGTGGAACTGGACTTCGAAGAAGTCGAATTGATGAAATAATGGTCTTAGCGGGCCGTTATTCCCCATCCCTCAATATAGGCGCCGGACATGACCGGTAAGCTGACCGACATACAGATACAGGCGCGTATCGAAAAGGCGCGCGCAATTCACGCGTCCGTCCCGCCTGAAAAGCTGGTCCACTACCTTGTCGGCCTGTTCGACTTTACCGCCGAAGCCGAACCTGACGAATTCACCTTCCCCGCGCTAAAAGCCAAATCTCGCGACCGGATTTTCGGCGGCCAGATTATCGCGCAAGCCATGATGGCGGCGGCAAAAACGGTCGATGCCGAAAAACAGGTCCATTCGCTGCATGCTTATTTCCTGCGCGGCGGCAGCGAAACGCATCCGCTCCACTTCCGCGTCCACCGCGACTTTGATGGCCGCGCCTTTTCCAACCGCCGCGTTGTCGTGCGGCAGGAAGGCAAGGTCATTTTCAACCTGACCGCATCGTTCCAGAAGCCCGAGCAGGGCTTTGTGCATCAGGTGCCGATGCCCGATCTGCTGCCGCCCGAAGAATGCATGGAATTCTCCGATACCATGGCGCTCGACCCGGAAGTTACCGACGATATGCTCGAACGGATGGCACGCTCTCGCCCGTTTGAAATGCGTAGCTTCCGCCCCACTGCCGAGGCCAAGGCGACCCGCCATTATCAATGGTTCCGCCTGAACGCACCGGTCGAAGGCGACCAACTGCTCCACCGCGCATTGCTCGGCTTTGCCTCCGACATGGGGCTGCTGTCGTCTGCTATGTTGCCGCACGGTCTGAAATGGTTGACCCCCGGCCTGTTCTCCACCAGCCTCGACCATGCGATGTGGTTCCACAACGACATCCGCGTCGATGAATGGTTCGTCTATGTCATGGACAGCGACTGGACCGGCGGCGGGCGCGGCATCAACCACGGCTCGATCTACCGGCAGGACGGCACGCTGATTGCCTCAGCAGTGCAGGAAGGGCTGATCCGGCTAGTACCGCCCGGCAATTAGGCTTGCTTCGCTGCCAGTTTGCCGTTAATGGCCCCGCTTCCCGGCAGCATGCTGTCGTGATTCCGTGTGGGAGGATGTCGCAAGACATCCGTTGGACCACTTAATTTGAAGTCTTTTGACCGGCCAATCCTGAGCCTGTCGAAGGACCGATAGAATGAAAGGAGGCCTCTCATGGCCAAGAAAATTGACGGCTATATCGGCTTGCAAGTACCCGCAGGCGCAGCCACTCCCTCACCGCCGATCGGCCCTGCCTTGGGTCAACGCGGCGTGAACATCATGGAATTCTGCAAGGCGTTCAACGCCGCGACCGCTGATCTGGAAAAGGGAACGCCCATTCCAACCAAGATCACGGTATTTTCGGACAAGAGCTTTACCTTTGTCACCAAATCGCCGCCCGCTTCATACCTCATCAAGAAGGTGATGGGTCTTAAAGCCGGTTCGAAAGAACCCGGCAAGATCAGCGCAGGCAAGATCACGCGCAAGCAATTGGAAGAAGTCGCCACCATCAAGATGGCCGACCTCAACGCGAACGACATGGACGCGGCAGTGAAAATCATCGCAGGCTCGGCTACCGCCATGGGCCTCGAAGTAGTGGAGGGCTGATCGGATGGCCAAACTAACCAAAAAAGCAAAATCGCTTAGCAATCTGGACGCTGAAAAGCTGTACGGCGTGGACGAAGCAATCAAGGCCATCAAAGAGATGGCGACTGCCAAGTTCGACGAAACCATCGAAATCGCGCTCAACCTGGGCGTCGACCCGCGTCACGCCGACCAGATGGTGCGCGGCATGGTCTCGCTTCCGGCAGGGACAGGCAAGGACATGAAAGTTGCCGTGTTTGCCCGCGGTGACAAGGCCGATGCAGCAACTGCGGCGGGTGCCGACAAGGTCGGTGCCGAAGACCTGATGGAAGACATGCTTGCAGGCAATCTTGATTATGACCGCGTTATTGCGACACCGGACATGATGGGCATCGTCGGCCGTCTGGGCAAGACATTGGGTCCCAAAGGCCTGATGCCAAACCCGAAGCTCGGCACCGTCACCATGGACGTCGCCGAAGCGGTGAAAGTCGCCAAAGCCGGCCAGGTTGAATTCCGCGTTGAAAAGATGGGTATTATCCACAGCGGCATCGGCAAGAAAAGCTTCTCCGACGCCGATCTGCGCAAGAATTTCGACGCGCTGGTCGATGCGGTCATCAAGAGCAAGCCGAGCGGCTCCAAGGGCAAATATGTCCGCCGCGTCGCAATCAGCTCTTCGATGGGACCTGGCCTCAAGGTCGATCTGGCGGATGTCGCCGGGGCTTAAAGCTTTCCACCGAACGAATAGCAAAAGGGCTGGAGGGCAACCTCCGGCCCTTTTTGTTTAATCCTCTAAGCTTGACTCTCCCCCCAACCCTGCTACCTGCACGCTCGTTCGGTTAGGCGACGGCCTTTCCGGACAACCGTCCGAGACAGTTGGTGGCCCGAATTTGCGAGTCTTAATTTCCAGCCTAGACGGGGATAGAGATTTCAGGTGTGGCGACTTCGTCCACCTTCGCCACCCGCCCTGCCCTTCGGCTTGCGCAACCGGCATGAAACTTCCCCACGGACTGAAGTCGCGGATCGCCCTATCGGGTGATTCGTATTTTCGTGTTGGGTTTGTCCGGTTCGCTGGGCAAATCCGAATAAGGAGTAATGCATGAACCGTTCTGAAAAGACTGACGCGGTTGCAGCGCTAAACGCCAATTTCAACCAGTCGGCGGTTGTCGTCGTCACCCGAAATCTCGGGCTGACGGTTGCACAGTCAACCGACCTGCGTCTGAAAATGCGTGATGCAGGTGCAAGCTTTAAAGTCGCCAAGAACAGCCTTGCCAAAATCGCCCTGAAGGACACGCAATATGATACGATCAGCGAACTGCTGACCGGACCTATTGCAATCGCCACATCGACCGATCCGGTGGCTGCCGCAAAGGTAGCTGTCGATTTCGCCAAAACCAATCCCAAGTTGGAGATTGTCGGCGGCGCGATGGGTGCGACTGTTCTGAATGTCGACGGCGTCAAGGCTTTGGCTTCTTTGCCTTCGCTCGACGCCCTGCGTTCAAAGCTGATCGGCCTAATCCAGGCTCCAGCTACCAAGATCGCACAGGTCGTTGTTGCACCGGCAGGCAAGCTGGCACGCGTTTTTGGGGCTTATGCCACCAAAGAGGCCGCATAATATTATCGTTT
>JANONL010000406.1:0-2445 GCA_031420815.1 Sphingomonadales bacterium
GGGGTTGATAGCGACGCAGGCATGTTCGTGGATCAGCATCATTTCGGCATAAGCCGACAGGTTGAGCATCTGGTTGATCATGCTGCCGTCAGGCCGGGTCAGGCGCGGAGCTTCGCCCGGTTTGCGCCGCGTTTCGGCACCAAGGCAAAGCGACATCCGCCCGGTCACGCAATATTCGCAGTGACCGCAAAAGGCTGAGAGGCAGGTGACGACGGCGTCGCCGACTTTTACCGTGCGTACTTCGCTCCCTACCGCCTCGACAATGCCTGCCGCTTCATGCCCGGGAATCGCGGGCAGGGCGTGCGGATAGGTACCCTCGATAAAATGCAGGTCGCTATGGCACAGCCCGCAGGCCGCAGTGCGGATCAACACCTCGTGCGGTCCCGGCTTTGCGATATTGACCTGTTCAATCACCAGCGGTTTGCCGACCTCGATTAAGACGGCTGCTTTCAACGTGTTGCCCCCATATCGCCGCTCGACATCCCACTTGACGGCCGGGCGCCATGCTTGCCAAGCTCGATGCGGGCAATGGCGCGCGCGTGGACTTCGTCGGGGCCATCTGCCAGACGCAGCGTACGTTGATGCGCATAGGCGGATGCCAATCCGAAATCGTCGGATACGCCGCCGCCGCCGTGGGCCTGAATCGCATCGTCGATGATTTTCAGTGCCATGTTCGGGGCCTGCACCTTGATCATCGCGATTTCGGCAGAAGCGCCCTTGTTGCCGACCTTGTCCATCATATCGGCGGCTTTAAGGCAAAGTAGCCGCGTCATTTCGATGTCGATGCGTGCGCGGGCAATGCGTTCTTCCCACAGGCTGTGTTCGGCAATCGTCTTGCCGAACGCAACGCGGGTTTGCAGGCGCTTGCACATTTTTTCCAGCGCTTCTTCGGCGGTGCCGATGGTGCGCATGCAGTGGTGGATACGGCCTGGTCCAAGGCGCCCTTGTGCAATCTCGAACCCACGACCTTCGCCGAGCAGCATGTTGGAGGCCGGAATGCGGACGTCCTTCAGTTCGATTTCCATATGGCCATGCGGCGCATCGTCATATCCGAACACGGGCAAATGGCGCAGAATGTTGACGCCCGGCGCGTCGAGCTCCATCAGCACCATCGATTGCTGCGCATGGCGCTTGGCTTCGAAATCGGTCTTGCCCATGACAATCGCGATCTTGCAACGCGGGTCGCCCGCACCCGAGGACCACCATTTGACGCCATTGAGAACATATTCGTCGCCTTCGCGGCGAATCGAGGTTTCGATATTGGTTGCGTCGGAGGAGGCCACCGCCGGTTCGGTCATCAAAAACGCCGAACGGATTTCACCGTTCATCAGCGGGATCATCCACTTCTGCTTCTGTTCGGCGGTGCCGTAACGCAGGAATACCTCCATATTGCCGGTGTCGGGGGCAGAGCAGTTGTAGACCTCCGACGCCATGCCGATGCGGCCCATTTCTTCGGCGCACAGGGCATATTCCATGTTGGTCAGACCGGGGCCTTCAAAGCCGACGCTGTCATCGACATGCGTGCGGCCCGATCCCGGCGGCATGAACAGGTTCCACAGCCCGGCGGCCTTGGCGCGTGCTTTTTCTTCCTCGACGACCTGAAGCACTTTCCAGCGGCTGCCGGTTGCCTGTTCGGCATAATAATCGGCAACGCGCGCGCTCACGAAGCGTTCGTTATGATCGCGGATCCGGTCCCGCCAGTAGGTTTGCTTTTCGGTGAGATCAAAATCCATGGTTTATGTCCTCTGCTAAATTTAATTGCGCGTTTAACTGGCAGACTTGGTAGCTTCATTCAAGACACGTAGTCGTTCATTGTGGCTTTCGCGCGAAATCGGGAAATGGCGCAGCACCAATACGCCGGTAATGCCAATGATCAAAAGTGCCAGCATGCTGAACAATGCCAGCCGGTCGAGAATCGCGGTACCTATTTGCCCTGCCACCGCTGCTTGCGGAAAATCGGCAAAAGTCAGGATCATACCCGCGATGAAGGTGCCGATGCCGATGGCGCATTTCTGCATGAAGAAATATCCGGCGAAAAACAGGCCTTCGGAACGGCGACCGGTTTCGGTCTGCGACGCCTCGACGACATCGGCCATCATCGATGATGTCAATATCATCATCGCGATAGACGCGCTGTTCGAAAAAATGACGAAGGCAAACATAAAGCGAGCGTCGGGATCGGCTGGCGCGCCAGGCACAAGATCGAGCAGCCAGCATAGATAAAGCGCGGTGTTGATGCCAAGCGCCAATATCGCAAAGAGTATTGCTGCGTCCTTCTTGCCCAGCCGTGCCGATACCGGCGGCACGATGAGAAACGCCACGATCATGCTCGCAAATAGAATAAGGGCGTAGATCAACATTTCGCTCGTCGCCAGCTGCCACAAAAATGCTAGCAGATAATTGCTAAGCGCAAATGTAATGCCTTGATTGATCAGCCCGAACAGA
>JANONL010000407.1:0-3602 GCA_031420815.1 Sphingomonadales bacterium
TATGTCGTGCATCAGGTGGCGCATGCTTATGGCAAGACCGCGACGTTCATGCCCAAACCGATCAAGGAAGATAACGGCTCGGGCATGCACACCCACCTGTCGATCTGGCAGGGCAAGGAACCGCTGTTCGCGGGTAACGGATACGCAGGCCTTTCCGACATGTGCCTCTATTTCATCGGCGGCATCATCAAGCACGCAAAGTCGGTCAACGCCTTCACCAACCCGACGACCAACAGCTACAAGCGTCTTGTGCCCGGCTATGAAGCCCCCGTATTGCTCGCATATTCGGCGCGCAACCGGTCGGCATCGTGCCGCATTCCTTATGGCGCAGGTGCGAAAGCCAAGCGCGTGGAAGTCCGCTTCCCCGACGCGATGGCCAACCCGTATCTGGCTTATGCGGCGTTGTTCATGGCGGGTCTCGATGGCATCCAGAACAAGATCCACCCCGGCGAAGCGATGGACAAGAACCTCTATGACCTGCCGCCAGCCGAACTGGCCGAAGTGCCAACCGTTTGCAGCTCTTTGCGTGAAGCGCTCGAATGTCTGGCGGCTGACAATGACTATCTGCTAAAGGGTGATGTGTTCACCAAGGACCAGATCGACAGCTATATCGAACTCAAAATGGAAGACGTTGCCCGTTGGGAAATGACGCCGAGCCCGGTCGAGTTCGACATGTACTACAGCTATTGATCCGCTAACTTTCGTCCAGCGGATAAAAAAAAGGCCCGGCGGTTGGAAAACCGCCGGGCCTTTTTCAATGGCTTACGACGAATGCTTGCTTTGTTATTAACTATAAATCAATAATTTGTGCCCTACCTCGCATTCAGATTTGGCCATAGGGGGCAGATCAAATCCCAGGAGGGTTCATTGAAAAAATTAGTAATCGCGGTGGCTGCAATGTCGGCTTTCGCGGGATCCGCACATGCGCAAGATGCGTCTTCGGACGCCTTTACCGGTGCGCGCGTTGAAGCCCGTATCGGTTGGGAAACTCCGACCGTCAGCGGCGATGGTGATGTCTACAAGCTGGGTCAGGCCGTGTCATTCGGCGCAGAAGCCGGTTATGATTTCAAACTGGGCAGCACAGTGACCTTCGGCCCCTATGCGACATTCGAGACATCCGGCGTCAAGGCATGTGATGCGGGTGATTGCCTGCGCGTGAAGAGCAATATTGCAGGCGGCGGCCAAGTCGGCGTTGCCGTTTCGGACAATACGATGATCTATGGCAAGCTTGGATATTCGCAAATCCGTATGAACGCCAATTCCGGAAATCTGTCTTCTTCGGAAAATTTCGGCGGAGTCGGCGGTGCGTTAGGCGTTGAATTCGGCGTAACGGAAAAAGCTTATGCCCGCATTGAAGGCGGTTATTCGGATTACGGCAATATCTACGGAATCAATTTCCAGCGTCGCTTCTTTGGCGGTTCGCTCGGATATCGCTTCTAGTCAGAACAGACGCCTAGCACTGAACCAATTCTAAAAAAGGGCTGCAAAAAAGCCCGGAAGTTTCGACTTCCGGGTTTTTTGTGACGTTGCCTCAGGCTTTAATAAGCCCGCGCCTGACGCCATGTTTTGTCGAGCCTGCGGGTAAGCCGGTCGAGCCGTTTATCGACGGTCTGTGCCTCACGCCGTGTGAAGTTACCATCACGGCCGAACATGCGGTGCTGGCTGGCGATAGCACTGAGCTCGCTGCGCGCATAATTCGCATCGGCGCGACCGATGCGGCGGGCTTGCTCACCCGAACGGACATATTCGCGCAACCAGCTGATCCGCGTCGCAACGTCGGTCGGCATCTGGCTCATATTGTAATTATCGTTGCCATAACCGTTGTTGCCATTGGCATAGTCGTCATCTCGTGTCGAAACCCAACGGCCGCGGCCATCATAATAGCCATAAGCCCGGCCTTCGCGCCAGCGGCCATTCTGGTCGTAATATCCCGACTGCTCGGTCGCACTCCAGTTACCGTTGTTTTCATTCGAATAGCCGGTATCGCCTTCGATCCAACGACCGCGTGCATCGTAACGACCACGCGTCGGGCCAGCAACCCACCGTCCGTTGGTGTCATAATATCCGCTGGCATTACCGCCGACCCAACGATTGTCGCGGTCATAATATCCGTTCGACGAAGCCGGAACCCAATACCCGTCGCGGTCGGTATAACCGTTGCTGTTGCTGTCGCCGTTCATCGTCACCCAGCGGCCATTGTCGTAGTAACCGTTTGGCTGGCCATCGACCCATTTACCGTCACGGTCGTAATAGCCACGCGCTTCGGATGTACTGACGCCGGTTGCGTGCCAGCGACCCTGTTGGTCGTAATAGCCATACGCTTGACGGCAATCGCCGCGACCCGACTTGGTTACCTGGTTGCCGACCACAGCGCCGATAACCGCGCCGATGATCGCACCTTCGGTTTTGTCGCCGCGTCCGGCAATTACGCTGCCAAGGACACCGCCAGCGCCAGCACCAGCAACTGTGCCGATTATCCGGCCCGAACTGTCGCGTCGGCAGCCGTCATCGGCAGCCGATGCAACCGAAGGAGTGAGCGCAGCAAGCGCAACGCCCGCCATAAGAATACGAATCTTCATAATAAGCCTCTTTTCCAGAAATTCTGTTTTGTTATGGTTGGGGTAATCGACTGGCCGCGTAAAAGTTCCGTTTCGCGGCGACTGGCTCAACCCCCGGCGCTGGCCGGATTTGTGGGAAGCGATGGCAGTTGGCGCCTGCACCCAACAGGCAGAAACCGTCGCCGCCGCGCCCCAACCACCGGGCGCAGTCGCCGGAACCATGGCGGCGGGCTCGTGACGGCGACGGTATGGTCAATGGCTATTACGGGTCGGACGGCCTGTGTAATCCCTATATGCCGCCTGCACCACCGCCCGCACCGGTTCAAAGAACGGGGCTGATCGCACCTCCGAAGACCGTGATTAGCTGGCAGCCCCGGCATCTTTATGTCTTACAGTCCCCCTTGCCGGGGGTGGAATGGCTGCGCGTGGTAAAACCCCGCGCCCCTCTACCGTCACGGCACCATGCGCGTTGTTATTGGCAAGCCTGAGACCCTAACGCCGATGTTCGCCGGCTTGCTGAACTAAGCCGTGAAAGAGCAAAATGACCTTCGCTGCGTATAAAAAAAAAAGGCGGCCCTTTCGGTGCCGCCCTTTTCCAATGTCGATTGTTATGTTGCTGGACGAGTTTAGTTACCGTCCCGCGCAGCTTTACCGAATACACGATATTGTTCGTTTCCGACAAATCCGAATTTGGTGATGCCGCTCCGCTTTACCACGGCCAGAACCTTGTCGACCGTATCATAAGTCGCGGTCGGTGCCGGCTGGAATTGCAGCTCAGGTTCCGGGTTCATCGATTTGGTTTGTGCCAAATACTGGCCCACCTGTTGCAGGCTGACCGGTGTACCGTTCCACAAAATCTCGTTATTCGGCATGATCAAGATCTTGTTGATCGTTGGGAGCACCTCCGGAGGAGGAGGTGCATTGGGATCGTTTACCGGCAGGTCGATATTAACCGCGTG
This sequence comes from Sphingomonadales bacterium, assembly GCA_031420815.1. Classification (GTDB taxonomy): domain Bacteria; phylum Pseudomonadota; class Alphaproteobacteria; order Sphingomonadales; family Sphingomonadaceae; genus Sphingorhabdus_B. The sequence continues at coordinate 3,518 of JANONL010000407.1, forward strand.
GGAAACCGGTGGGACGGTGATCATCAGCATGATGAGGAGAACGAGCATGACGTCGATAAGCGGCGTCGTGTTCATTTCCATCATC
>JANONL010000408.1:0-2125 GCA_031420815.1 Sphingomonadales bacterium
GCCACCAAACCCCTGCCCGGCGTGGAGCTGCGGTTGGTCGATGCCGAAGGCAAGACGCTCGACGGCGCGGCGGAGGGCAATCTGTGCATCACGCGCAGCTGGCCGGGGCAGATGCGCACCGTATGGGGCGATCACCGGCGCTTTTTCGAAACCTATTTCACCACCTATCCCGGTGTGTATTTTACCGGCGACGGGTGCAAGCGCGACGAGGATGGCTATTACTGGATCACCGGACGCGTCGACGACGTGATCAACGTTAGCGGCCACCGCATGGGGACGGCCGAGGTCGAATCCGCACTCGTCCTGCATTCCAAAGTCGCCGAGGCCGCGGTGGTCGGGATGCCGCACGACATCAAGGGCCAGGGCATTTACGCCTATGTCACGCTCAACGCGGGCGAGGCAGCGAGCGACGAATTGCGCAGCGAGCTGGTCAAATGGGTGCGTACCGAAATCGGGCCGATAGCCACACCCGACGCGATCCAGTTCACGCCAGCCTTACCCAAAACGCGTTCGGGCAAGATCATGCGGCGGATATTGCGCAAGATTGCCGAGGGCGATGTGTCGTCGCTCGGCGATACCAGCACGCTGGCCGACCCGGCGGTGGTCGATGATCTGGTGGCTAACCGGGTGCGGGGCTGAGCGGGAGTGCGTAGGGTTTGAGCAACCTGTAACGCGCGCCTGAGCCAGTTCCAATCTCAGCCCAAGCCTACCCAAATGCCGTTCGCATCCAACGCAGTCGAGATGCCGCTAAAGCACTCATACCCTACCGGCATTGACCATTTTCACGCGAAATTCTGTGTCACCCCCGACTTGATCGGGGGTCCATGGTCTAACCCTCAGGCCATGGATTCCCGCTTTCGCGGGAATGACAATGAATTGGGTAATTACTCCTTATCCACAGCCTCGATCCGCACCAACAATGCCTCGACCTGCACCTGCGCGCCGACCTCGGCATTCAGCTCCGCCACCACCCCGTCGAACGGCGCGGTCAGACTGTGCTCCATCTTCATCGCTTCGAGCGTGAGGAGTTTCTGGCTCTTGGTCACCGTGTCGCCCGCCGCGACCTCGACCGCGATGATGCGGCCCGGCATGGGGGAGAGGATGTCGCCGTCATGGGCGTGGCCACCGCTACCAACAGGAGCAAATCGTGTCAGGGTAAAAGCAGCACCGCTTTCAAAGAAAACCGCCGCCTGATCATCGAATATTACACCGGTGCTGACTTCGTAATCGGTCGCACTGTCGTAAAGCCCTAAATCATATTCGGTTGCGGGCAATGGCTCACCGTCTAAGTACAGATTCACCGTCGTCTGCGGCGCTGCATTTAATCGAAGTCCGATCAGCCCGCGCACCCGATCTAACGATCTTTGCTTCCACTGCGAGGGTTCGCCCCAAGCGTCGAAGATTAGCCTTTCGGCAGCCTCTTGTAAAAGCAACGGGCTTGGCTGCGGCGGCCGCGTCAGCTCTTCGCCATGCTCCACGATGAAACCGGTCGAAACGTCGCCTGCAGCGAATTGAGGATGCTCGCAAAGCCGCTTCAAGAACCAAGAATTATGTTTGACAGGGTGGCACAATAAACTGCCGCAAGCATCGGCAAGCTTCGCCCGAGCTTCATCTCGATCTGTTCCGCGCGTCACCAGCTTTGCGATCATCGGATCGTAAAATGGCGATATGGAATCGCCTTCTTCGACGCCCGATTCGAAGCGACCTTGTGTATAATCCGTCAAGGTTTCAAGTTTGCCAATTGAAGGCAAAAAACCCTTCGCAGGATCCTCGGCATAAAGCCGAGCCTCCATCGCCCAGCCGTTGATACTCAACTGCTCCTGCCGCTTCGGCAAAGCCTCTCCGCTCGCCACGCGGAGTTGCCATTCCACCAGATCGACGCCGGTGATTTCCTCGGTCACGGGATGCTCGACCTGCAGCCGCGTGTTCATTTCCATGAACCAGATGCGGTCCGCGCGCAGGCCCTCGCTTGCATCGGCGATGAACTCGATCGTGCCCGCGCCGACGTAGTCGACCGCCTGCCCCGCGCGCACCGCGGCGGCGCAGATCGCCTCGCGGGTCGCCGCGTCCAGCCCCGGCGCGGGGGCGTCGTCGTTCGCTTTCTGGTGGCGGCGCTGGAGCGTGC
>JANONL010000409.1:0-3063 GCA_031420815.1 Sphingomonadales bacterium
ATAATAACCGATGGGGATGCGGTAAAGAGCAACTCATAGTCATCACCCCAGCTTGCCGCTTGCAACCTGCTTTCCAATCCATTGCCACGCTGCTTTTGATAGTCTTCGGACAGCGGAATAGCCGACAAATCAATCGCGATCGCAACGCCGCTTGCTTGTGCCATCCGTTCGGCGTCGAGCAAAAGACCATCCGATATATCCATCATCGCGGTCACTATCGATGCGAGCGCACTGCCCTCTGACAACCTTGGTGCGGGACGATTATACGCTGTTCCCAAGTCGCCAATGTCAGCAAAGCCCGCTTCGATCAGTTCAAAACCCGCCAGCGCATCGCCCAAGGTTCCGGTGACATAAAGCAGGTCCCCTGCCTGCGCCCCGCCGCGCGACGGCACCGGGCGATGGGTCGCGACGCCAATTGCGGTAAGGCCAAGCGCGCGTTTGTCGCCCCGGTTTGCGACGGTGTCACCGCCCAGCAAGGATACATGATAGCGGGTAAGAACGTCCTGCAATCCAATTGCAAAGCGCCGGTCCCATGCGTCGTCCCCGAGCATGAAACCCAGCAGCACACCCAGTGGACGCGCACCTTTGGCAGCAAGGTCGGAAAGGTTCGATGCGACCAACTTCCAAGCAACATCGGCAGGGTCGGCACTAGCAAGCCAATGCACGCCTTCGACCATCATGTCATGGGTCAGGATAAGCGCCTCATTGCCGACTTCAAGCACAGCGGTATCGTCGAGCAGGCCCCTTGCCGCCGGGTCGTCCGTGATGGCACGCATCAAGCCGATGAAAGTGGATTCAGTAGTCATGCCGCACCCCTACCCCCATTTGTCATTCCCGCGAAAGCGGGAATCCATGGCCTGAGATGTCAGGATAAACTGAAGGCTCAGGTCATGGATCCCCGATCAAGTCGGGGATGACAAATTCTAGGTGGGCGAGCGCTCAAACCCGCTTTGCCTTCGCAACCGCATCCAACAATCCGTTCACAAACTTGGCATCCCTGGCGTCGAAAAACGCGTGGGCGACATCCATATATTCGTTGATGATTGTTCCGGTCGGTACGTCGGGACGCGCGATAATTTCATAGGTTCCGGCGCGCAGAATCTGGAGCAACGTCTTGTCGAGACGACCGATTTTCCATTGTTCGCCCAAATTGGCTTCGATCAGCGCGTCGATGTCTGCGCGGCGGCCATCGGTGCCGACAACCAAATCATCAAAAAAATCGATATCGGCGTCGATTAACTGCGCATCTTCTATTTCCTTGCCCAGACGGTGTTCATGAAACTGACCGAGCAAACGCGCCAGCCCGATTTCTTCCATCTCCATCTGGTACAGCGCCTGCACAGCGGCCAATCGCGCAGCAGCACGGGCTTTCGAGGTTTTACTCATAATCTTTTCCTTACGCTCAGCGCATGCGCTGGCAATCCTTCGGCATCGGCGAGCGTTGCCGCCGCTGGACCGATGGCTTCAACTGCGGCCTTGTCGAGCGCGATGAAACTGGTGCGTTTCATAAAATCAAGCACCGATAGCCCGGACGCAAAGCGCGCGCGCCGACCGGTGGGCAGCACATGGTTAGGTCCAGCAACATAATCGCCGATGGCTTCCGGTGTCATTCGCCCCAAAAAAACCGAACCGGCGTGGCGAATCATATCGAACAGAGCCTCTGCGCGGTCATCCTCGACCGCCAGTTCCACATGCTCCGCCGCCAACCGGTTGACCAAAGGCATCGCATCCTCAAGGGTCGGCACAACAATGATCGCGCCATTATCCGCCCAGCTCGTTCCCGCAACCACGCCGGTGGCTAACTGAGCCAATTGCTTCTCGACCGCTGCCGCAACGTCATCGGCAAAGCCCGCTTTGTCCGTGAACAATATCGACTGACTGGTCGGGTCATGCTCGGCTTGGCTGAGCAAATCGGCAGCGATCCAGTCGGGCTTGTTTTTGGCATCGGCCACGACGACAATTTCCGATGGTCCAGCAACCATGTCTATGCCGACCACACCGTATAGCTGCCGCTTCGCCTCGGCGACCCAAGCATTGCCCGGGCCGGTAATCACATCGACCGGCGCGATTCGTTCGGTCCCATAAGCCAAAGCCGCAATCGCCTGCGCGCCGCCGACGCGCCATATTTCATCGACACCAGCCAAATGCGCGGCGGCCATCACCGTTTGGTTGACCTCGCCTTGTGGTGTCGGCGTGACCATCACCAAACGGCTAACACCCGCCACTTTGGCCGGGATCGCATTCATCAGTACCGACGAAGGATAAGACGCCCTGCCCCCCGGCACATAAATCCCGGCGGCATCCACAGCGCTCCAGCGCGCGCCGAGACGGACGCCTTGCTTGTCGCGGTAGTCGCGGTCCTTGGGCAGTTGCGCCTTGTGGTAATCGCGAATGCGGGTAGCAGCGAGTTTTAGCGCGTTGCGCAAATCAGGTGCAAGGCCATCGAACGCCGCCTTGCACTGCGCCGCGTCAATCTGCCAACCGTGGCTGTTGAGATCAAAGCCGTCAAACCGCTCGGTAAGCTCGACCAAAGTCACATCGCCGCGATCACGCACCTGCTTGATGGTCTGCGCAACAATCGTCGACACATCGGTATCGGCCTCACGCCGGTCATTGACCAACGCGTCAAAGGCCTTAGCAAAATCGGGATCGGAGGCGTCAAGCCGCTGCACGGGATTCTTTCTGACCGTTCGCAAGCGAATGCCTGACGGCCAGTTCACGGAACAGTTCGACCATAGCCGGGAGGACACCGCTCATCATTTTGTAAGCCGCGCGGTTGACGATTAGCCGTGCCGACACCTGAGAAATTATGTCGGTTTCAACCAGGCCATTCTCCGCCAGCGTCTTGCCCGATGACACGAGATCGACAATTCGCCCGGCAAGCCCCAGCGAAGGAGCCAGTTCCATGGCACCGTTCAGCTTCACACATTCGGCCTGAATACCGCGTTCCTGATAGAAACGGCTGGTGGTTGTCGGATATTTGGTGGCAACGCGGATATGGCCGCCGCCCGCCGGGTCGGCTGTACCTGCGGGCATCGCCACCGAAATGCGGCATTTGCCGAT
>JANONL010000410.1:0-2664 GCA_031420815.1 Sphingomonadales bacterium
TTCGGGGCTCTGGCTATGCGTCTGCCCGCCAAAAATTCCGCCGCCAAATGGTGACCGCACCGTCATCGGACAGGCAAAATCGCCCGCCGACCGGTAACGCAACCGGGCCGCCTCGCTGACCAACTGGTCGAGGCCAGGATAAATGTAATCAGCAAACTGGATTTCTGGAACAGGCCGCAATCCGTAAGCGGCCATGCCGACGCCCACGCCGATAATACCGCATTCAGTAATCGGCGTATCGAAAACGCGGGTTTTACCGTGCTTTTTCTGTAAGCCCGCAGTGGCGCGGAACACGCCGCCAAAATAGCCCACGTCTTCGCCCATGATCACAACTCCGGGATCGCGCGCCAGCATGACATCCATCGCGCTGTTGATTGCTTCGATCATGTTCATGGTTTTGGCCTTAGTCTCAGGCATAGGGGTTTCGGCCATTACTGAGCCTTCCATTCCGGACCGAATTTGTCGCGCTGCTCCTCAAGCACCTGCTCGCATTGCTCTTTCAGATGCCACGGCATTTCCTCGAACACGTCCTCAAACATCGTTTCGAACGAGTGGTGGAGACCGTGGCCCAAAATACCGTTCTTTTCGGCGTCCTTTTGCGTCGCCTTCACCTGATCCGACAATTCCAGCAACAGCGCAGAATGCCGGTCGTCGTCCCACTCGCCAAATTTGATCAGGTGCGCCTTAAGCCGATCGACCGGATCGCCCAGCGGCCAAGAGGCATATTCCTCGGCAGGACGATACGCGTTGGGGTCATCAGAGGTGGAATGGCCCTCTCCGCGATAAGTGAAATATTCAATCAGCGTCGGGCCGTTGTTGGTCCGCGCGCGGTCCGCTGCCCATTGCATCGCGGCATAGACCGCCAGCGCGTCATTGCCATCTACCCGGAGTCCCGCGATGCCATAGCCAATTGCGCGCGCGGCAAAAGTGGTCCTCTCACTTCCAGCAAATCCTGAAAAGGACGAAATAGCCCATTGATTATTAACGACTTGAAATATGACCGGCGCATTATAAACCGCCGCAAATGTAAGCGCACTGTGGAAGTCGCCTTCGGCAGTTGAGCCGTCGCCACACCATACCGCCGATATTCGAGTGTCGCCACGTGACGCAGATGCCATCGCCCAGCCCACTGCCTGCGGATATTGAGTGGTAAGATTACCCGATACACTAAAGAAACCATAATCTTTTGCCGAATACATTATCGGCAGCTGGCGACCCTTCAACCTGTCGCCACGGTTCGAATATATCTGGTTCATCATCTCGATCAGCGGGTAATCACGTGTTATAAGAATACCTTGCTGGCGATAACTGGGAAAGCACATGTCATCGCGATGAAGCGCCATGGTTGTCGCAACCGACGTCGCCTCCTCTCCTGTTGACTTCATATAGAAACTGGTTTTTCCCTGCCGTTGCGCCCGAAACATCCTGTCATCAAATGCACGGACCATCAGCATATTCCGCAGCATCAAACGGATACGGTCGGCGTCGAGGCCCGGGTTCCAGCTCCCCTTTGCAACATTATCATCGTCCAGCACACGCACCAGACCATAAGCCAGCGGATGAATGGCGGCGGGCATGACATTTTCGTCGGGCTTGGTGTGCTCATCGACCGCTGAAACTATGATGTCGCTGAAATCAGCCGCATCGCCGGGTCGAAATTTCGGCTCAGGCACATGCAGCCGCAGCGGAGCAAGATTGTCCTTGGGACTATATGCCATATTGCTCTTTCCTCCGCTAACGGGCAGCTAAATCGACTCAGGAAGTTTATTGTCAGCGACTGTTATTTTATTTCAACTATTCCTTTAGGTCAATATAGCTGTCCTAATGATCCCATTAAACGGCAACTGGCGCAGAAATATGGGGTTGCGGCGCGTAATCAAGCACTGCAAAATCTTCGATCCTGAAATCAAAAACGCTATCCGGTGTCCGCAAAAGCTTCAATTTCGGCATTCCCGACGGCGCGCGGGACAATTGCTCTTCAACCAATTCAGCGTGGTTCAAATATAAATGTACATCGCCACCCTGCCAAATCAACTCACCTGCTTGATATCCGCACACTGCCGCCAACATCCGCGTTAACAATGCGGCGGAGAATGCATTGAATGCAAAACCAAGCCCGAGGTCGCACGACCGCTGGAACAAGATGCAACTTAGAACACCGTCGGCGACATGAAATTGGTACGTCTTATGGCACGGTGGCAGCGCCATTTGCTCTAACTCGGCGACATTCCATCCTTCAATAATATGCCGCCGGGATCCCGGATTGTTTTTGAGGCTTTCAATCAGCAAACTCACTTGATTGATACCCTTATCGGCCCGTTGGTAAAGCCCCTCGCCCACCGGCATGTAACGCGGCCAATTGACCCACTGCGCCCCATATACCGGCCCGAGATCACCCCACTGTAAGGCAAAATCCGCATCCTCGACAATTCGTGCTTCAAAATCTTCCTGAGCGATATCCTCACCGGTTTCCCGCCGATAGCGCGCCAGCGGCCAATCGGTCCAAATCCGCACTTTTTGTTGCAGCAACGGTCGGATATTGGTCTCACCAGTCAAAAACCACAGCATCTCCCGCGCTGCCGTTTTCCAGAACACACGCTTTGTCGTTAACAATGGGATCGCATCGTCGGTCAGTGAAAACCGCATCGTCGCTCCGAATAACGC
>JANONL010000411.1:0-4228 GCA_031420815.1 Sphingomonadales bacterium
AGGTCGGCGGGGTTTTTGCTTTTCAGCTCTTTTAAATGCATAAGTAATTCCGTGTGGAGGGCCTGTGGCCCGAAATGACAGCCGGTTTTAGAAAAACAACCGGTTGGAGATGGTAAGGTCGGTGGCGCGGTTGTTGTGAAAGTCGCGCCTCACGCCCAGGACGGGCTTGGCTTTGCAATTACTCCGCGATTGGCCTGTCGTCAACCGTCCGGGAGCAGGCCACCGGAAAAAGCCGGAAGGTCACACTAAGGTCACACCAGAACGCCGCAGGAGACCGATCAAAAACATCCCTGCGCAGCCGAAAGGTTGTAGGGAAGAAAAAAGCCAAATTTGTCATCGGCAGTATATGCCTGATGCGAAGAACTGTAGGACAGAAGTATTTTGTGTCCGAGCTACAATGTTCACATGCGACGACATTGCTGTCATTCAATTACCAAAGTAGAATGACTTTGAGGAGGCTATCATGCCGCAAGTCGAAGTTTATGGAAAAGACGAGTTGAAAGTGCTTTTTGAGGGAGATTTCGCCTTTATGCCTCGCATGGGTGAGACCATTTCTAAGGATGTGGGCGGCTATTTCGATTATTACACTGTGGTCGAGATTTGGCACCGCGAGGAGGGTGCGACAGGCACGTTCTGCTCTTGCGTTCGAGTTGAAATTGCCGATTAGATAATGTCGGCAATCCACAACAATTGCGACGTAAAACCTAAACACTAAGCGCTCTTTCTGCGCTGCATTTTCAAAACGGCTTGGCAACTACCAGCACAACAATAACCGCCGCCGCAATCCCCGGCACTTCGTTGAAAAGCCTCAGCTGCTTGCCACTGAGCATCCGCTCGCCGCGCGCCAGCTTTTTCGAATAGCCGACCATCCAGCCATGATAGCCCGAAAGCCCGAGCACGAAGAGCAGTTTAACGTGGAACCAGCCCTCCTGCATCGCACCGATATGCCAAGCTAATGCAAGGCCAAGAACCCATACCACGATAAGTGACGGGTTGAGGATGATCTTGATGAGCTTTGCCTCACGCTCGACCCATTTCGCGGGCTCGGAAGAACCTTCTTCACATTCCTGATGATACACCAGAAAACGCGGCAGCATGAACAGCCCGGCCATCCAGAAAATCACGAAAATGATGTGGGCAGATTTGAGCCAGAGATAAAGCACAGCGATGGTTTCCGTCATTATGCGGCTTTCTTTGGGTTATCCCTTGCGGACCAGAATAAGCAGCTTTTCAACATGTTCAATGGGCGTGTCGGGTAATATGCCGTGGCCGAGATTAAAGATATGCGGGCGGTCGGCAAAGGCGTTCAATATCCTGGTCACAGCGCTCTCCAGTGCCACTCCGCCAGCAATCAACACCAGCGGATCGAGATTGCCCTGCACCGGCATTCCCGCAGGTATGACTTTATTCGCCCAAACCGGATCGACCGTCTCATCAATCCCGATGGCGTCAACACCGGTTCGAACCGCATAATCGGCTAACTTTCCACCCGCACCTTTGGGAAAGCCGATGATCGGTGTACCCGGATGCCGCTGTTTCAGCGAAGCGACAATGCGCGCGTTAGGCGTAATCACCCACTGCTCGAATTGCGCAGGTGATAATGATCCGGCCCAGCTGTCAAACAATTGCACGGCATCGACACCAGCCACGATCTGTCCCGAGAGATAATCTACCGTGGCGGTGACGATTGCATCGATTAGTGCACCAAACTTCGCCGGGTCGGAATAAGCCATGCGACGGGCGTCTGCCTGGTCCTTGCTCCCTTGCCCTGCCACCATATAGGTCGCCACCGTCCACGGGCTTCCAGCGAAGCCCAGGAAGGTTGTTTCAGGTGGCAAGCTGGTACAGACTTTGCGCACCGTTTCAAATATCGGATTCAGCCGCTCGGGGACCGGCACCAGCTTTTTAAAATCATTGCTTGCCAGCGCCGGTGCCAGACGCGGTCCCTCGCCGGTCTCGAACCACAGATCTTGTCCCAAAGCATGCGGGATAACCAGAATGTCGGAAAACAGGATCGCGCCGTCAAAACCAAAACGCCTTATCGGCTGCAAGGTGACCTCGGTTGCACTGTCGCTATCGTAAGCGAGCTCCAGGAACCCGCCCTTCGCCGCCCGAAGCGCTCGGTATTCCGGCAGATACCGTCCTGCCTGACGCATAAGCCAAACCGGCGGGACCGTTTCCTGGTTGCCGCTCAGAACGTTCAGCAATTTTTTAAGCGCGAGCGCAGACATCGAAACCTGATCCAATCAAAATAATTATATATAAATAGAATGATGAGAGATGATGGGACGTGGACAAGCCGCGCTCTAAAAGCTTTTGCGGAAATTGCCAACAGCGACAAACTGCTTGCTACCGATTGACTCCACGATTCGCCCGGAGCCGTCCCCGTTATTCACAGCCTGTGGATAACGCTTTACCCATGTGGACAGCCTGTGCCCGAATCGAGAGGTAAATCGCTGCCAGCGGGGAAGCATTGCTACCCAGATATTTGTCCCTTGATTTATCCCCAGCCTGCCAACAAGACTGTGCAGTATGAGCCAACGCTTCCATCTCCATCTTCTGTCAGACTCAACCGGCGAAACGCTGGAGAATATCGCAAAGGCAGCTCTGGCGCAGTTTGACGGGGTCGACAACGTGGTTAAACATTTTTGGCCAATGGTGCGTTCTGAAACCCATCTTGACCGGATATTGATCGACGTCGCCGCCAATCCGGGACTGGTGTTATTTACATTGGTCAACCGTGATACCCGGCGCAAACTCGAAAACCGGTGCCGCGCTTTGGGTCTGCCGGCGGTGGCGGCACTCGATGCTGTCAGCGATGCCATGTCTAATATGTTTGGTCAGGAAGCCAAAGCGCGCCCCGGACGGCAGCACGTCATGGACGCCGCCTATTTTGCCCGCGTCGATGCGATCCAGTTTACCATCGCGCATGATGACGGTCTGAATGCACAGAATTGGGAAGAAGCCGACATATTGTTGGCGGGGGTTTCGCGGACATCGAAAACGCCAACGAGCATTTATCTTGCCAATCGCGGTTATAAGACCGCAAATATTCCGCTCGTGCCAGAAGCACCACCGCCACCAAACCTGTTCACGCTGAAGCACCCGCTGGTGGTGGGGTTGGTGACCAGCGCCGACCGCTTGGTCCAGGTCCGGCGCAATCGGTTGCTGTCGCTGAACCAGGCGCCCGATACCGATTATGTCGATGAGGAAAAGGTCAAGGCAGAGGTCGCCGCGGCGCGGCGGATGTTTGCCGACAATGACTGGCCGGTGCTCGATGTGACGCGGCGCTCGATCGAGGAAACGGCGGCGGCAATCATCAACCTGTTCAACGAACGCGAGTTGCAGCAGGCGGTGACATGACCCCTTTGACGTCGCTCGGCACAGGGCTGATACTGGCGTCGCAAAGCGCTGGTCGGCTGGCGATGCTGCGGGCTGCGGGGGTAGCGGTCGAGGCGCAGTCACCCGGCGTCGATGAAGACAGTATAAAGGCGGCGCTGATCACTGAAGGGGCTAAAGCGCGGGATATCGCCGATGCTTTGGCCGAAGCAAAGGCGATCAAGGTATCGCGCAAATTCCAGACGGGCATGGTGCTCGGCTGCGACCAGATATTGGTGAGCGCCGATGGCCAGTTGCTCGACAAGCCGGAAAATCCGGACGATGCCAAAGCGCATCTGAAACAGCTATCAGGCAAAACCCACCGGCTGATTAGCGCGGCAGTGATCTGTGAGGGCGGCGCACCGGTCTGGCGGATCGTCGATACCGCGCAACTGACCATGCGAACGCTGAGCGTGCAATATATTGATAATTATGTTGCGCAATATTGGGATCATATCCGCCACTGCGTCGGCTGTTACCGGATCGAAGCCGAAGGCGCGCAGCTATTTTCCAGCATCTCCGGTAGCCAGTTCACGATTATCGGACTGCCGCTGCTGCCGGTGCTTGACTATTTACGCGTACGCGAGATCATGCTGACATGATCCCTTATGCAGACGTCATCGGTCACCCGATTGCCCACAGCAAATCGCCGCTCATCCATCAGTTTTGGCTCGACCGGCTGGGCATCGTCGCGCGCTATCAGGCCTGCGATATCGCACCCGAAAAGCTCAGCGACTATTTTACCGAGCGGCGCGAAGACGAAGCCTGGCGTGGATGCAACATCACGATCCCGCATAAGATCGCCGCGTTAGACTATGTCGCTGATCCCGGCGAAGTGCGTAATTCGATT
>JANONL010000412.1:0-1748 GCA_031420815.1 Sphingomonadales bacterium
AAATGGGCGACGGCGGAGGTCAAATTTCCTCCATTGTCGCATTTTGTCGGTCAGATATTGCTCGGGCTGATCGTGCTGGGTGGATGGTGGGGGCAGTGGCAGCCGTTAACGGTAGGCATGGCGGCAACAGGTGCGTTGGTCGCGACGGCGTTTTGGGAGTGGTTTTCGCTCCATGGCGGATGGGAGCGCTGGGCGCCCTGGATGGCGCCACTGTTCGGTCGGATTCCGCAGAATTAATCGCCCAGCCAGTTGATCCAAGAGCCATGCGCGTGGGCTTCACCGAGCAATACCGGTTTCCCGTCGCCCGGCCATTGGCTGACCTTTAACTCATGCCGGAATGTGGCACGATTGGTTTCCAGGCTGATCCAAGCGAGCGGCTTTTCGGTCGTCGCGGCATCGCTAGCCGCAGCCATCGCCGACTGAATGCGGCGCTGCGTCTCGTCGGGCAGATATTGCCAAACAATACTATGCATCAGCACGCGGGTGGTATTCCCGGCCTGAGGCTCGGCGAGCCGCGCTTCGACCCAATCGGCGGCATCGGCTTGGACTAGGTTAACGGCGCGTTCGCGGATCATCGTTATGCCTGACTCTATGCGCGCAAAGCGCTCGGGCATTTCAGGCCAGATATAGGCCATCAACCGGTTGGCGGCGGCATCGTCGCGCACGTCGATCGGTTGGATATCGCAGCCCTGCATCGAGCGGATCGTGAACGGGTCGGCGGGAGGCGGCGGGCCGTTCCACGTCGGCCGGATAAGTACCGGAGCGTCGTCCGGCCCGCTGACCACCCCGCCCAAATCATAGCGATACCGGTCGATCAGCAGATTCATCCCTGCGCTTGAACCGATTTCGTTCAGTTCGAAATTCGGCGTCACCCGGCTGGCCAGCCAGTGTAGCGCGGCCACGAAACTGGACGAACGACCCGCCTCGTTGGTTTGCGGCGGACTATCGAACCACGGCAGCAGTTCCGCATCATGCCGCGCGGCGACTTCACCGACCAACGCCTCCACCGCCACCGGATCGCTAATTTCGCCGCGATATATTTTGCCAAGGTCGGGTTCTACGCCTCTTCGGAAGAGGTCGTGAAGCCCGCCCGCAATGCGCAAGGGCAGGGCGTCACGCAACACCGCTTGCCGGTTCCAGGACGCAATCCGCTGACCACATAACGTGTCGCCTTCGGCCAGAGCAATTAGCGCGCGGCAAATGGCGGCAGTGCCGGGCGCGCCGTTATTCATCACATGATCGGCCTGATCGTTCAGCCCAGACACTATTTCACCGTGCAGCGCCATATTGCCCTTTACTCCTTAGCCCCCTAAAGCGCGGGGCTTATGACGGACCGTATCATCTTTGCAATCCCCAAGGGACGGATTCTTGACGAGGCTTTGCCGTTGATGCAGGCCGCAGGGATTGAACCCGAGGCCGCCTTCTTTGATGATGCAAGCCGCGCTTTGCTATTTGCGACCAATAACCCGGTAATCAGCATCATCCGCGTGCGCGCGTTCGATGTGGCGACTTTCGTCGCGCATGGTGCGGCGCAAATCGGGATTGTCGGTTCGGATGTGATCGACGAGTTCGACTATTCCGAGCTTTACGCGCCGGTTGATCTGGGCATCGGCAAATGCCGCATTTCGGTGGCGATGCCCGCAGGTACAGCCGACCCGGCGGGCGGCGGCCATATCCGCGTTGCCACCAAATATCCGACAACCACCAGCCGTTTCTATCAGGAACGCGGTATTCAGGCCGAATGTGTG
>JANONL010000413.1:0-2867 GCA_031420815.1 Sphingomonadales bacterium
GAGGGCGCCGGTTTTCACCGACGCCCTCCCTTGCGACCCGAAGGCGCTCGCTTAGAAGCGGAACGCTGCGGTCAGACGAATATTGTGCATGTCGAAATCGCTGTCGCTGCGGCGGAAATCTGTGCCGCCGTTGCGGAGCAAAAACGGATTAGTCGCTGCTGCGGTACCTCGCCCGACATTTACGCGATAATCATCGTCGACGTAATTGGTGTAAAGATACTCAAGGCCAAGCGAGAAGTTTTTGACAATCTTCACTTCGGCACCGCCACCATAGGAATAACCCCAGCTGTTGGTATTGCCGTTATCGTCGAATGAGTTAGCAGTGTTGCTGGTTTCAAATTCGTTTTTAATCTTGCCATATGCCACACCACCGGTCGCATAGAACAACGCACCGCGTGCTGCATAACCGACGCGCGCACGGGCACCAAGCGAGTAGTCAAGTTCGCGGGTAAAATAATAGAATGCTGGCGTTGTGCTAAAGGCGCTGACGCTATCGCGGGCCTTCGATTTGCCACCTTCAAGAACAACTCCGTAAACTATGTTCCCATTTTGAACATCGTAGCCAGCGCGAATATTGTATTCCAAACCATCCTTGTCGCCACGGCAACCTTCGATTGGCGTCCGGCCGTTTGCCGCACCGCCGCAAAAGCCGGGCGAGAAAGCATTGGCACCCGTCACGGTACGAACGGTGTCATCGAATGCACCGTCGCGATTGGTATCGAACAACACGCTTTCACGACGATCGTTATTCTGGGCAGCGAGGCCAAATGAGCCGCCGACATAAGCGCCTTCCCATTCTTCTTCCTCGGACTGTGCATAGGCTGGAGCCGAGACCATTGCAAATGGCGCTGCTGCAAGTAACAGATAACTAACAATTTTCATAAGGGTTTCCCTTTTCAAGTCTGTTGATGACGGGTGAGGAACGCTTAAACCCCCCGATTAGATGCATGATTAACAAAATAAATTTCGGGATGGGGTCGGTGTCGCATCGGTGAAGTAGTTAAATCACGGTCTTTCGCAGTCGCATATGTCGACTAAACCGCCTGCCCCGCCGACACCCCACTCGCCCAAGCCCATTGGAAGTTGTACCCACCGAGCCAGCCGGTGACGTCTACCGCCTCGCCAATGCAATAAAGCTTTGGCATTCTCTTTGCTTCCATCGTTTGTTGCGACAGGCCATCGGTACTGATGCCGCCCAATGTCACCTCTGCCTTGGCATAGCCTTCGCTGCCATTGGGTTTGAAAGTCCAGTTGCCCAGTTGTGCGCCAGCATCGTTAAGTTTGCGGTCGCTTTGGTCAGCAAGGTTGCCCGTAAGCGCCAGCCGTCCGGCCAAGGCCTCAGCCAATCTTGCAGGTAGCACCCGGTCGAGCGTGGAGCGCAATGTCGCCTTTGGCCGCGCGCGTTTTTCCGCCAGCAAAAGTTCGGATGCGTCGTCACCGGGGAGGAAGTCGATGCCGATACTCTCGCCTGGACGCCAATAGCTGCTGATCTGCAATATGGCCGGGCCGCTGAGACCGCGGTGGGTAAAGAGAGCGGCTTCGCGGAAGGCTGTTTTGCCATGCATGGCCGCAACCTCTGCCGACACGCCGGAGAGTTCGCGAAACAGCACATCATCCCCGCCCAAGGTCAGCGGCACCAAGGCCGGACGCGGCTCGACCACCTTCAAACCGAATTGCCGCGCCAGATCATAAGCAAAACCGGTCGCACCCATTTTCGGAATGCTCGGCCCACCGGTGGCGATAACCAGCGACGATGCGGTGGTATTAAGGCCGTCATAGGTCACGCGGTAGCCGCCGCCATCATGCGCAACTTCGCTAATGGTTGCGGAAAAGACAAAATCGACGCGGCCACCCTGCCCCACAGCCCTGTCACATTCGTCCATCAGCATTTCGACAATCTGCCGCGCGCTGCCGTCGCAGAACAGTTGCCCCAGCGTCTTTTCGTGGTGCACGATGCCGTGGCTGTCGACTAGATCGATGAAATCCTGCGGGCTGTAACGCCCCAATGCAGACTTGGCAAAATGCGGGTTGGCGGACAGATAGCGGTCGGACTGCGTGTTCACATTGGTGAAATTGCACCGTCCTCCACCCGAAATGAGAATTTTCTTCCCCGGCCCGGGTGCATGGTCGATCACCAGCACTCGCCGCCCACGTTGCCCGGCGGTGAGCGCACACATCAGCCCCGCTCCGCCTGCCCCCAGGACGATTACGTCATATTCTGAAACTGTCATCGCCGCGCCATGCCACGACACCGCGATAAATGCTTGCGATATTGCCAACGCCCATTCTTTGCGGCAAAGGCGCGGGCATGACTGACACACAAGATACTCCGCCCGACCATCTTTCGATCAACCCGATGAGCCCCCATTTCGACGGCGACATATTGTCGCGCGGCGTCGGTATCCGCTTCAAGGGAGAAAAGCGTACCACGGTCGAGGAGTATTGCATTTCCGAAGGCTGGATAAAGGTGCAGGCGGGCAAAGCGCGTGACCGCAAGGGTCAGCCGCTGCTCATCAAACTAAGCGGCCCGGTGGAGGCGTGGTTCGAAGATTTGGGCGATGAAGCGCCAATGACGAAGGTCTAACCCCTAGGGAACAAAGCCACAATCTTGGCGATCTGGTCATTCACCGGATCGAGTTCGCTATCGACCGTGTTGCCCAACCGCACCACTGTCAGCTTATGCTGAGGCGAAACCAGCACGAACTGCCCCAGATGACCTAGCGCTGAAAATATGTCGCTTGGCCCTTTGTCGGGAAATAACACCTGATCGCGGCCTTCATTGCGTTTGCGGTTGAGCCAGATATGCCCGCCATAGCTGCTATCGGTCGGGCTTGGTGTCTTCATAAAACGCGTCCAGCTGGTCGGCA
>JANONL010000414.1:0-6282 GCA_031420815.1 Sphingomonadales bacterium
AAATCCATTTATGATATCGCACCTTCGAAAAGCGGGTTCACGATAATCGACACCAGCGATGTGAGCCGGGGCAGCACCGGCCATTCCGATTATCTGCAAAGCGCCGCTGCATGCAGGGATTTTGCCGCTGTTGTAAATGGCAATCGTGATGGATCCGCCGGACGGATTAACACCCCGTTGGCACATGTATTCCGGTTGGAGTTAGCCGACAAGAAGGCCAAGAGAGACGATGCGGCAGTATGCCAGCAAGCGCCGTAAACCGTTCCAATGTCGGACCAATCGCCCCTTGAGCAATTCAAAGCCGTTCTGACTGGAACCGCGCGCGCGCTGGCGCATGAGCCGGAAGTTGAGCTGGCGTTCACGGCGGATGTACCGTCGCAGGCTGGCAAGAATTTCAAGGTGCCGATGCCGGGGCGTTTTTTGCCCCCCGAACAGGTGGCCGAAGCGCGGGGGTTCGCCGATAGTTTTGCGCTGAAGCTGAAGCATCATGATGTAGCGGCGCATATCGCGCGTCGGCCTGCCGAGGCAATTGCCGGAGCGGCCTTTGACGCGGTCGAGAACGCCCGTGTCGAGGCATTGGGTTCACGCAATATGGCGGGTGTTGCCGCTAATCTCGGCCATGCGCTCGACCTCAAACTGCGCACCGACCCCATCTGCCGGGCACAGGCGGCGGACGAGGTGCCGATTTCGACCGCGCTTTCCCTGATCGTGCGCGAACGGCTCACAGGCATCCCTGTCCCCGATGTTGCGGCAGAAGGCGTCGATATGCTGCGTAGCTGGATCGAAGACAAAGCGGGCGGCGATTTGGACGCTCTGGGAATGGCGCTCGATGACCAGTCGGCCTTTGCCGCGCTGACCCATTCGATGCTGGAGCATCTCAACCTGACCGAAGGCGATATCGATCCATCGGATGCCGATGAGGGTGGTGAAGATGCCGACGACGAACAGGAACAGGACGGCGAAAGCGATGATGAAGGTCAGGGCGAATCCGGCCAAGCCGAAGCGCGCGGCGAACCGCAGGACGGTGAAGGCGAAGAGACCGAGGCAGATTACGACCAACAGGACATGGATGACGAGGACGGTGCCGACGGCGAGATGGGCGACGACGGTATGCAGCCGGTCACCCCGCAGCGCCGCAATTGGGACCATCTGCCGCAGAGCGATTACAAGGTCTGGTCGATCAAATATGACGAGACGATCACCGCGACCGAACTTGCCGACGAAGACGAACTGAACCGCCTGCGCGCCTATCTTGACCAGCAATTGTCGAACCTGCAATCGGTCGTCACCAAACTCGCCAACCGCCTGCAACGCCGCCTGATGGCGCAACAGAACCGCAGTTGGGCTTTCGACCAGGAAGAGGGGATGCTCGACGCCGCGCGGTTGGCTCGGGTTGTGGTGTCGCCGGGCAGTTCGCTCAGCTACAAGATCGAACGCGAAACCGATTTCCGCGATACTGTAGTGACGTTGCTGATCGACAATAGCGGGTCGATGCGCGGGCGGCCGATTTCGATTGCCGCGATCAGCGCCGACATCTTGGCCCGCACCCTCGAACGTTGCGGCGTAAAAACCGAGATTTTGGGCTTCACTACGCGCGCCTGGAAAGGCGGACAGGCGCGTGAGGATTGGCTGGCGGCGGGGCGGCCCGCAATGCCGGGGCGGCTCAATGACCTGCGCCATATTATCTACAAAAAGGCCGACGAGCCGTGGCGCCACGCCAAGCGCAACCTCGGGCTGATGATGCGTGAAGGGCTGCTCAAGGAAAATATCGACGGCGAAGCATTGCTCTGGGCGCACAACCGCCTGATTGCGCGCGCCGAGGACCGGCGAATATTGATGGTAATTTCCGACGGCGCGCCGGTCGATGATTCTACGCTGTCGGTCAATCATGGCGGCTATCTCGAACAGCATTTGCGCAAGGTGATCGAGATGATCGAAACGCGGTCGCCGGTGCAACTGATCGCCATCGGTATCGGCCATGACGTGACGCGCTACTACAAGCGCGCGGTCACCATCATGGATGCCGAGCAACTGGGTGGGACGATGATCGAACAATTGGCCGGGTTGTTTGATGAGGAGTAATCCATGTTTTTTTCTTCATAAGTATGATAAAGTAAGCAGATGTCCAATGTCGAACGAGTTACCTTCACCCTGCCCGCTAAGCTTGCATCGGTCTTAAAGGACGCGGTGGAAAGCGGCGAATATGCCTCCTCCAGCGAAGTCATCCGCGATGCGCTTCGCGACTGGATTTCGAAACATGATGCCGAGCAGCATGCATTGGCTGATTTGCGCGAAATGGTGCGAGAGGGAATGGAAGGCGAAGGCCGTCCTGCCGCCGATGTGCTATCTGATTTAATCAAAACGTTGAAGACCAAGCGGGCAGCCTGATCTTGAAATCAATTATCGTTTCTCCATCGGCGGAAGCTGACCTGCTGGAGATTGGTGAATTTATCAAGGATGACAATCCGGATAGGTCGGTCAGTTTTACGCTAGAAATTTTCTCCCGCTTTGACGTCATCGCAGAACGACCTAAATCATTTCCGGCGCGCGATGGTATTATGCGAGGCTTGCGGTCATGCCTGCACGGGAAATATCTAATCCTGTTCGTTGACAATAAGGATCATGTGAGGATTGTCCGCGTCGTACACGGATCACGCCACCTCAACCGTCTGACATTGGATATCTTTTTATGAACGTCACCGACGCCGTTGCCAGCCGCCGTTCAATTCGGCAGTTTATCGACAAGCCTGTGCCGCTGGATGTGCTACAACGCGTGCTGACCAAGGCGCAAGCGTCGCCTTCGGGCGGCGATACGCAGCCTTGGAATGCGGTCATCCTGACCGGCGCGCCGCTGGCCGACCTGACCGCCAAGATCAAGGCTAAGGCGACCACCGCGCCTTTGGGAGAGGCACCCGAATATGCGATTTACCCCAAGGACCTCGAAGGTCGTTACGAAGACCAGCGCCGCGGTGTCGGCAAGGCGATGTTCGCGGCACTCGGCCTTGCGCGCGAGGACGGCGCGGGGCGTATCGCGCAGATGATGAAGAACTGGGACAGCTTCGACGCGCCGGTGCAATTGTTCACTTACACGCGCAAATATATGGGGCCGCCGCAATGGTCCGACATGGGCATGTGGCTGCAAACGGTGATGCTGTTGCTGCGTGAAGAGGGCCTCGACAGCTGCGCTCAGGAAATATGGGCGATGTATGGCACCTATATGCGCGAGTTGCTGGATATAAACGATGACCATATCTTTTTCTGCGGCATGGCGATTGGCTATCGTGAGCAGCAAGCGCCGATCAATAATTTTGCCGTGCCGCGTGTGGATATTGGTCAGGCGATAAGGTGGGACGGGTTTTAAGAATATCCTCTCCAATGGGAGAGGATATGGAGCCTTATGAGCAACGCGAATTAGGCGGAGTTGGAGAGGGGTTGTGTGCTGTCGATGGCTCACAGCCCCTCACCCAGCTTCAGCTAGGCAACGAGTTGCCAAGCTTTCGCAACCCTCTCCCACTGGAGAGGGAACACAAGCGTTGACCTCTGCGTCCAATTCCAGCATCGCCCCTAGCATGTCCGAGCTTAAACTCTTCAACAGCCTGACGCGGGAACTCGCGACCTTCAAACCCATCCATCCCGGAACCGAAGGTGACCCAAACGATCCACCCGAAGCGCGCGTCTATACCTGTGGTCCCACGGTCTACAATTACCAGCATATCGGTAACATGCGCGCCTACATCTTTGCCGACACGCTGGGACGCGTGCTCACTTACAAGGGTTACAAGCTCACCCATGTCGTCAATATCACCGACGTCGGCCATCTGACGTCAGATGCCGATGCCGGTGAGGACAAAATGGAAAAAATGGCCGCCAATCTGGGCAAGAGTGCTTGGGATATTGCGGCCTATTACCAGGCCGATTTTGAACGCGATCTCGACAGGTTGAACGTCCGCAAGCCTGCCCATCCAAAAGCGACCGATTATGTCGAGCAGATGATTGTTTGGGGCCAAGCGATTGCCGACGAGCATTGCTACGAACTGGATAGTGGCCTGTATTTCGACACCTCGACCGTCGCCGATTACGGTCGCCTTGCCCGCCATTCGACCGATGACGGCGAGCACCGCATTGATCCCGTGGACGGAAAACGCCACGCCGCCGACTTCGCGATCTGGCGCAAGACTCCGGCGGGCGAAACGCGGCAGATGGAGTGGGATAGCCCGTGGGGCAAAGGCGCGCCGGGATGGCATCTCGAATGCTCGGTAATGTCAGAGGCGTTGCTCGGCCTGCCATTCGACATCCACACCGGCGGCATCGACCACCGCGAAATTCACCACCCCAATGAAATCGCGCAGAACCAGGCGCGGTGTCACAGCGACGCGAGTGGCGCGAACATCTGGATGCACAACAACTTTCTCATCGAACGGTCGGGCAAGATGAGCAAATCATCGGGCGAATTCCTGCGCGTGCAGTTGCTCGTCGACAAAGGCTTCCATCCCCTCGCCTACCGCCTGATGTGCCTGCAAGCGCATTACCGGAGCGAATTGGAGTTTTCTTGGGAGGGGCTGCAGGCGGCGTTTGTGCGGTTGAAGAGGATGGTGATGGCAGCTGAGCGTGTGAGGACTGCGCCTTTGCAAAGTGCTGATTTGAGCACCCTCACTGACGAAGAAATATTAGACTTTGAAGACGCGGTTTGCAACGACCTTAATACTGCAACTATTTTAACCAAAATAGATGCGATTCTCGCAGCTAGCTGGTTGACAGATGGTAAGAAGTTGAACGGCCTGATAATTGCAGAGCAACTCCTTGGCCTGAGATTGCTTCAACTTGAGCTTGACGACTTTCCTCCTCTCACTCGCATTAACCTACGCATCCGCCCCAAAGCCGCCGTCATCACAGAGGATGAAATCAAGGAACTAATGGACGCCCGCAAGGAAGCCCGTGCCGCCAAGGACTTCGCCAAGTCCGACGCGATTCGCGATGACCTGATTGCCAAGGGCGTAGAGGTCATGGACGGCGACCCGCTTGGTTGGGATTGGAAACTGGATGTTTAGCGTCCCCTTCTCCGTTCGTGTCGGGCATGGTCGAGACACCCGGCGGCGGGGCGCGAACTCACGGCATCTCGACTACGCTCGATGCGAACGGAACTTTAGGAGGTGTCACTAATGACCACCGTCGTCATGGCAGGCCTCGTCCGGCCGCTGCTTGCGGCGCAATTGCCCGCCGACCTCGACATGCGCTGGTTCATGTCGAAAGAGGAGGCGCTGGAACTTGCACCGCTGGCCGATATCGGCTGGTTCGACATGTATGACAAAGCCGAAATGGCGACCGTTATTTCCGCTGCGACCAAGCTTAAATGGCTCAATTCGGTCTACGCTGGCGTCGACGGAATGCCGCTCGAGCAGTTGAAATCGCAAGGTACCATTGTCACCAACGGCGCAGGCATCAACGCGATCACCATCGCCGAATATGTGGTGATGGGGATGCTGACGGTCGCCAAAGGCTACCGCGAAGTCGTCCGCGCTCAGGAGCAACATATATGGTTGCAAGACTCACCGGGCAAAATCGAGCTTCACGGGTCGAAGGCCTTGCTCCTGGGCTACGGCGCAATCGGCAAGCTCATCGAAGAACGCCTCAAACCGTTCGGCGTTGATGTCACCATCGTCCGCCGCACACCCGGCCCAACCAGCCTCGCCCCCGACCAGTGGCGCGCGCGATTGAGCGAGTTCGATTGGGTGATTCTTGCGGTTCCCGCGACGGCCGAAACCGAAAACATGATCGGCGCGGCGGAGCTGGCGGCAATGAAGCCGAGCGCAACGCTCGTCAACATCGCGCGCGGTTCCGTGGTTGACCAAGATGCGTTGGTCGCGGCGCTCCGCAACAAACAAATCGGCGCGGCGTTTCTCGATGTCACCACGCCAGAGCCACTGCCCGCAGATCATCCGCTGTGGACCCTCGACAATGCGCATATCACGATGCACCTGTCGGGCCGCGCACAGGACAAGATGTTCATGCGGGCCGCCGAGCGTTTCCTTGAGAACCTGAAGCGCTACCGAAGCGGCGAACCGCTCTCGCCGCTCGTCAATCTCGATCTGGGATATTGAAGTTAGGATACCGTCGGCGTCTCCCGCGATGTCGAAATAAAATAGGCCGGTGAGTTTCCCCACCGGCCCCTTGACTTCAGCCTGAGCCGAACAGCGTGGCTTAGAAGCCCATGCCGCCCATGTCGCCCATTCCGCCCATTCCGCCGGGCATTCCGCCAGCGCCACCGGACTTGTCTTCCGGAGC
>JANONL010000415.1:0-1505 GCA_031420815.1 Sphingomonadales bacterium
GTTTGACGCGGCGCGGTTGGCCGACATGCTGGAAAAGCGCGACCAGTTGCTGGCGATTGCCGGTGAGGGTGCGGGCAGCAAACTGACCCACGGTGCGACCGGGGCGGCGTGAGCGAGGGATTGCTCTTTGACGACGGCGACCTGAGGGTAGAGCCGGAGGCATCGCATCCCGATGTGCTGACAATCGACATCGACGGCTGGGAAGGGCCACTCGATCTGCTGCTGACTTTGGCGCGCAATCAGAAGGTTGATTTGCGGCAGATTTCGATCCTCGCATTAGTCGAGCAATATCTGGTGTTCATTGACGAAGCGCGCGCGTTGAAGCTGGAACTGGCCGCCGATTATCTGGTGATGGCAGCGTGGCTGGCTTATCTGAAGTCGGCGTTGTTGCTGCCCAAAGATTTAGCGATCGACCCGTCGCCCGAGGAACTGGCGCTGCGGCTGCAATTGCGGCTGGAGCGGCTGAACGCAATGCGCGAGAGCGGAGCTCGGCTTATGGCGCGAGACCGGATTGGCCGCGACATCTTCCTGCGAGGGAGCCCCGAAGGTCTGCGCGTGGTCAAGGCACGGGCGTGGGAATGCGACTATTTCGAACTGATTACCGCTTATGGGCAAGTGAGGGCACGGACCCAGCCGGTGTTGCACGTCGTCAAACGGCGTGCGGTG
The DNA here is from genome assembly GCA_031420815.1 of Sphingomonadales bacterium. Classification (GTDB taxonomy): domain Bacteria; phylum Pseudomonadota; class Alphaproteobacteria; order Sphingomonadales; family Sphingomonadaceae; genus Sphingorhabdus_B. The sequence continues at coordinate 667 of JANONL010000415.1, forward strand.
ATGACGCTGGAGGAAGCGTTGCGACGCGTGTCCGAGATGATCGGCGCGGCAGTCACTTGGACCGATATCCAGTCGTTCCTGCCGCCCTTTGCCGAGCCTGCACTCAGGCGGTCGGCATTGGCGTCGAGCTTTGTCGCGGCGCTTGAACTGGCGCGGCGCGGCACGCTCGATTTGCAACAGGAAGACAGTTTTGCGCCATTATATCTGAGAGCAAAAGCATGATGATCGAGCATGATCCCGATGTCCGGGCGGTGGAGGCAACCTTGTTCGCCGCCACGCAACCTATGACGATCGAGCAAATCCGTGCCTACGTTGGCGATGTAGTAAATGTGACCGCCGCGCTAACCTCGCTCGTGGAGTATTATGACGGTCGCGGCATCGAACTGGTCCAGCGCGGCAAGGCGTGGCATTTTCAGACCGCCGCCGACTTGGCGCATCTCCTTCGCCGTGAACGTGAGGAAAGCCGCAGACTGAGCCGCGCTGCTGTCGAGACACTGGCGATAATCGCCTATCACGAACCCGTCAGCCGCGCCGAGATTGAAGCGATACGCGGGGTGCAGATTTCCAAAGGGACGCTCGATGTCTTGATGCAGGCAGGCTGGGTCCGGCCTACCGGACGCCGCGAAGTGCCGGGGCGGCCTTTAATCTATGCAACAACGGCTGGTTTCCTTGCGCATTTCGGCCTGACCAGCCGTAAAGATTTGCCCGGTATCGATGACTTGAAAGCTGCTGGCCTGCTTGATCCAGTCGACATGGCGCTCTGCGATATGCATTTCGGCGAAGAAAATGACGCCGAACTGGAAATTGCCGACGATAACGATTAGATGGTATAAGGTGAA
>JANONL010000416.1:0-3018 GCA_031420815.1 Sphingomonadales bacterium
CGAACCGTTTGCGCAAACCCGCCTTACCCAATTGCGCGCTGGGGGTCGTCCGGTGTTCGTCTATTTCACCGCCGACTGGTGTGTCACGTGCAAGGTCAACGAAGCAGTAGCAATAAATCGCAAGGAAACCGCAAGGGCCTTTGCCAAGGTCGGGATGGTCACCCTGAAAGGCGATTTCACCCGCCGCGATCCGGCGATTGCGCGCTTCCTGGGCGAACATGGCCGCTCGGGCGTGCCGCTTTATCTGTATTATCCAGCGGGTGGCGAAGCGCAGATATTACCGCAAATCCTGACCGTCGATACGCTGACGGAATTAGCGAAATGAGCGTTTTCGCATTGGGTCAAAAACGAGTGCGGGGACAGATCGCATGCGACCTGCCCCCGACCCATACCGACAAGTTGCGACCCTATTCAGGACTCGCCGGAAATCTCGATCCGTTTGACCTGGTTTGCCCCAATCACCGTAATCCCCCGATTTCCGGTGATCCCGATCAATGGGACCGATCGCTCGAAATCGAGCGAAACTTCACCGACACCGGCATCGTTGGCCAGTTCGGGTACTGCAACGACCGCCACCTCGATACCCCAGTAATCGGGGCGGTCATGATAAACGCGCGGCGCCAATCTGGCTTCGAAACCGATCCCCGGAAGCGTCCCCCGCACCCAGAGATAAAGGTCATCCTGAAATGGCGGCTTGCGCAATTCGGCGACCTCGAAGTCGATGATCCGCCCGTTGGGAACGCTGGTCAGCGAACCGCCGGAGGCGCTGTTCATATTCAATCCTGACGCGTGCGAAATAAAATGTCGCATCGGCAATTTAAAATGTCGTTCAATGCAAACTATGTGTCGCGTTATACAGAAGTTTACCTGCACGTGAAGTGAACGGGTACGTAAAAAGTTGTAACACGGTGTATCGCGCTGAATGTGCTTCGTTATTTCAACGGTTCCGGGCCGGGCATGGAAATAAAGGGGTCCAGATTTTGCAACCGTTTGCACCGAGCGCGCACGCATTTACCGAATCGCGGCGAGCACCGATCGACCGAATCGGCGTTGCGGCCACGCCACGCTTTGCGACAAATCCGCAACGTTTGGCGTCTAGCCCCTTTATTTAAGGCGCATTTGGCTCTAATGGCGCAGAATCGAATAACTTCAGGAGTATTTACTATCGCAACCCCGCCGACCCGGCGCGCCATGACGCCACCTGTTAAAAGTGGACCGCGCTACAACAATCTGATCACCGTCGACAAAGTACGGGTCATTGATGACGATGGCGAGAATCTGGGGGTGATGTTCACCAAGGAAGCGATAGAGCAAGCGGCCTCTGTGGGCCTCGATCTGGTTGAAGTGTCGCCGAACGCCGACCCACCGGTTTGCAAGTTCCTCGATATCGGCAAATTCAAATACGAAGCCCAGAAAAAGGCCAATCTGGCGCGTAAATCGCAAAAGACGCAAGAGATCAAAGAGATCAAGATGCGGCCCAATATCGACGACCATGATTATCAGACGAAGATGAAAAAGATTGTCGAATTCATCGACGATGGCGACAAGGTCAAAGTGACATTGCGGTTCAGGGGTCGCGAGCTGGCCCACCAGCAACTGGGTATGCAGTTGTTACAACGGGTGCAGGAAGACATGAATGAAACCGCCAAGGTCGAGGCTCACCCTCGCATGGAAGGCCGTCAAATGCTGATGGTGCTGTCGCCCAAATAAACGGCGGCTTGCCTATGCAGCGGCTTGCCTTTTGCGCAGCGCCAGCACGTAAATGACCGCCGCCGCGAACGCAAAAATGAACCACTGGATGGCGTAGAGCAGGTGGTTGTTGGGAATTTGCTCCGGCGACGGCTCGGCCAGCGGTGCTAGGCCGGCAACCGGAGTGACTGCAACCAGACGGATCAATTTTTGCTTTTCGGGCGCAATGATGCCCTCGACCATACCGCCAGTCCATGCGGGGTTTTCGTAGCTGTCCGACCAGCCAACCGCGATGGTCGCGCCTGGCCCTTCGGCACCGCCGGTCTGGCATGATGCCAGATGGGCATAGCCCGACTTGCCGTCCGCGCTGGTTCCCGACACTGCCCGCCAACCGACGACCTTCATGCACTGCACCGCCGAGAGCCGGTACAGCGGCAACGCTTTCGGATCGGGTACGGCGGGCCAGCTAACCGCAGGCAAACCGTCGGCAGCGCGGTACCGTGCCAGCAACGCCTCTTTCTCGCCCTTGCGCTGCAATTGCCACACACCCAGCCCAACCATCGTCGCCACCGCCAGTGCCACCAATATCGTCGGAAAGATCGGCCAGCGCTTCATTCGGGCGATACCTGCGTGCCTTCACCCGCCCGGTTGCGGTGTTCCGATGCCAGCAATGCGCCCTTCGCCACCCGCAACGAAACCACGGTCATCGCTGCCGTAAATGGCACCCAGATGATCACATGCAGCCAAAACGGCGGGCGGAAAATCGAATCGACCATGAGCGCTAACACGATCACCAGTGCGCCGATGACCATCGTCAGCAACGCCGCCGGGCCATCGCCGACATTGAAGCTGCCATAATCCAGACCGCAATTGCCGCAGCGCTCTGCAAAACGCGCTGGGCCCAAGAACAGCGTCTTGGCGCCGCATTCGGGGCAAAGACCAAAAAGGGCAGCCCTGGCAATTCCGAGCCGCCCCTTATCGGTTTCGCTATGTGTCATTTCGCAAGCTCAAGCGTGAACCGGCGCACCCCAGCCACCCCAGACGTAGACGACGATGAACAGGAACAACCAGACCACATCGACGAAATGCCAGTACCACGCAGCCGCCTCAAATCCGAAATGCTGTTGCGGTGTGAAATGCCCCTTATACGCGCGGGCCAAGCATACGATCAGAAAGATTGTTCCGACCAACACATGGAAACCGTGGAAACCGGTCGCCATGAAGAATGTAGTGCCATAGTTCACGCCAGCAAAGGGGAACGGCGCTTCGGCATATTCGACGGCTTGCAGTGTCGTGAACATGATGCCCAAGATAATGGTCAGCCAAAGA
>JANONL010000417.1:0-7644 GCA_031420815.1 Sphingomonadales bacterium
GCCGGGCTTCAGGCGATTGCAACCGCGCGGCGTTTGGGGGCGCAGGTTTCGGCAACCGATGTGCGTTCGGCGACCAAGGAGCAGATCGAGAGTCTGGGTGCCAAGGCGATTTTCGTCGAGAATGTCGCTGGTATCGAAGGCGAGGGCGCTGGCGGTTACGCAACCGAAATGTCCGACGAATATAAGGCAGCGCAGGCTGATTTGGTCTCCGCGCATATCGCCAAGCAGGACATCGTTATCACCACCGCGTTACTCCCGGGCCGCGCGGCACCACGATTGGTGTCGGATGCGCAGATTGCCAACATGAAGCGCGGTAGCGTGATTTTCGACCTCGCCGTTGCGCAAGGCGGCAATGTCGAGGGCAGCATTCCCGACCAGATTGTCGAGAAACACGGCGTCAAAATCATGGGTTATTCCAACACGCCTGCACATCTGGCGGCGGACACATCGGCACTGTTTTCGCGCAACCTGTTCAACTTCCTCTCCGCCTTTTGGGATACGGAAGCGGGGCGGCCCGGTTTACCCGACGATGACGAGATAACCGCGGCTATCCGGCTTACTAAAGACGGTAAGGTCGTGAACGAGAGGTTGTTGGGGTGAGCGAAAAATTTCGCTTTCGTTTGTTTATGATGTTGTTCGTTGTAGGTTTTCTTACGTGGCAACTTTTCAACAATTTGACGCGGGTCAGCGATATCGAACGGGCTGAATTCAGAGTTTTATATTCTAATGCTCGTGACAAATTGAGTGCGTTTTCCCAATGCCGCTACTTAGTTGGTCGGGCAGCGGTAACGCCGCAAATCGAAGCGCAGATCGACCTTCAGAAACAATTTGCTGTTCTGCAGAAAGATGCTTCTGAAAGCCGTTTCGCAAAGGATCAAGAACTGGTCGATTTGGATATTCAACTGAAGGATCGCAATCCCGATACGAAAATGGAAGATGCTGCTGTCAGATGCACACGATTATCTCACTTTGCGCAGGTTGACAAAATGGACGTTGCGGGCGAGCTGGACCGAATTACAAAATTTTTAGAGAAATATTGAGGCGGAGTAAAAATGGATTTCATAAGCATCCTATCCATCTTCGTGATGGCCTGTTTCGTCGGCTATTATGTCGTGTGGTCGGTCACACCTGCGCTGCACACGCCGTTGATGGCGGTGACGAACGCGATTTCTTCGGTAATTATCGTCGGCGCGTTGATCGCTTCGGCGGCGGAAGGGTCGCCGACTGCAAAATGGCTCGGGTTGATTGCGGTGGCGATGGCCAGTGTTAATATCTTTGGCGGCTTTGCGGTAACGGCGCGTATGCTCGCGATGTACAAGAAAAAGGAGCGCTGAGTTGGAACATGCCGCTCCTCCCGCATGGGTTATGCTTGCCTATCTGATTTCAGGCGTCTTTTTCATTTTTGCGCTACGCGGGCTTTCTTCGCCTTCGACGTCGCAGCGCGGCAATCGCTTCGGTATGGCGGGGATGCTTATTGCCGTCGTGACCACGCTCATCACGCATGAAGTCGCGTCACTACCCGAAATCCTCGGAGCAATTGCCATCGGTGGCGGTATCGGTTGGGTAACTGCGCGCAAGATTGCGATGACCGATATGCCGCAGTTGGTAGCGGCGTTTCACTCGCTGGTCGGTATGGCCGCCGTGCTCGTTGCGGCGGCGGCGTTCCTTAACCCGCAAGCGTTCGGGATCACGGGCGCTGACGGCCTCATCAATCCAGTCAGCCGAGTTGAAATGGGCCTTGGTATTGCTATCGGCGCAATTACCTTCTCTGGTTCGGTTATCGCTTTCCTCAAACTGAACGGCAATATGTCGGGCGCGCCAATCATGTTGCCAGCTCGGCATATCATCAATCTCGGCACATTGGCTGCGATTATCGGGTTGATCGGCTATTTCACCATTGATCAATCGCCGTGGATTTTCTGGACCGTCACCGCGCTCGCGTTCCTCATCGGCTTCCTGCTTATCATCCCCATCGGCGGTGCGGATATGCCTGTCGTGGTGTCGATGCTGAACAGCTATTCGGGCTGGGCAGCGGCGGCGATGGGCTTTACGCTGCACAATACCGCGATGATCATTACCGGCGCATTGGTCGGCTCGTCAGGTGCAATTCTGTCTTACATAATGTGCAAAGCGATGAACCGCAGCTTCATCAGCGTTATTGCTGGTGGCTTTGGTGCTGCCCCTTCGGCGGCGGGAGGCGAGGCAAAATCCGACCGTCCGTGGAAACGTGGTTCGGCCGAAGACGCCGCTTACATGATGAAACAAGCCGAAAGCGTTATCATCGTCCCTGGTTACGGTATGGCGGTGGCGCAGGCACAGCATATCCTGCGCGAAATGGGCGATGTCCTGAAGAAAGAGGGCGTCAGCGTCAAATACGCAATTCACCCTGTCGCGGGGCGCATGCCGGGCCATATGAACGTGCTGCTGGCCGAGGCCAACGTGCCGTATGACGAAGTGTTCGAGCTGGAAGATATCAACAGCGAATTCGCGCAAACCGATGTTGCCTTTATCATCGGCGCAAACGATGTGGTCAATCCGGCGGCTAAAACAGACAAGTCGTCGCCAATCTATGGCATGCCTGTGTTCGATGTCGACAAGGCCAAGACTGTATTCTTCATCAAGCGTTCGATGGGCGGGGTCGGCTATGCCGGTGTCGACAACGACGTATTCTATATGGACCAGACTATGATGCTCCTCGCTGACGCGAAGAAGATGGTCGAAGATATTGTGAAGGCACTGCAACACTGATGCGTAAATTGGGCCTGATTGGCGGGATGAGCTGGTACTCATCCGAAACCTATTACAACCGGATCAACAAGCAGGTCGGGCGCCGCACCAACGGGACGTGCAATGCGCCGCTGGTGATCGAGAGTCTCAATTTCTGCGATATCCAGAAAGCGACAACCGATCAGGATTGGGATAACGTCGCCAAAGTCCTGATAGCTTCGGCCAAACGGCTTGAAGATGCGGACGCCACTGCCATTTTGGTTTGCGCAAACAGTATGCACAAAATTCATGATCGCATTGCCGGTGCGGTATCCGTGCCTGTGCTTCACATTGCCGACGCTGTGGGTGCAAAAATGAAGGCGGCGGGTGTGCAGTCGGCTGCGCTGCTTGGAACCTCCAACGTCATGGCGGAAAACTGGTATCGCCAGCGGTTGGTGAAGCACGGCGTAACGTTGCTGCCCGCTGAAATGGACGACGTCAAAGACCTCGACCGGATCATTTACGATGAGTTGATGCTCGGCAAAGCAACCCGCGAATCCGAGCGAAAACTTAAGACGATCATTACCGAAATCGATCAGGAAGGCATCAAGGCCGTGGTCTTGGGCTGCACCGAACTCGACATGATTGTCGACACCAAAGCCAACGTCCTGCCGATCTATGACAGCACCGAAATCCACGCCGACGCAGGCGTCGAATGGATAATGAGCGACATCCCCTAAACAAGCTTGGCAATCGGCGGTTCATCGGGCATCTCTATCGTTATGAGGATGAGGAAATTTTTTGTCGCCAGCGCAGCCCTGTGCGCGCTTGTTCAACCCGCATTCGCGAAGACTATTGCGGTCGCACCCGGGGACGGAGCGCAAGAGCGGTTACAGGAAGCGCTAATTGCTGCTGAGCCGGGCGACGTTGTCGAGCTAGCAGCGGGGCGCTTTGCGCTGACCGATGGGCTGTCGCTTGATGTCAACAAAGTCACGTTGAAGGGCAAAAGCGCCAAAGATAGCATTTTGGACTTTTCTGACCAGCAAGGTGCGGGCGAAGGATTATTGGTGACTTCCGATGACGTAATCCTGCGCGACTTTGCGGTCGAGAATAGCAAAGGCGACGGCATCAAATCGAAGGGTGCTGACCGGATTGTCTATCACAAACTCCGTGTCGAATGGACCGGCGGGCCGAAAGCAACCAACGGTGCATATGGCATCTATCCAGTTGAAAGCAAAGATGTTCTTGTCGATTCAGTAATGGTACGCGGCGCATCGGACGCGGGTATTTATGTTGGCCAGTCCGACAATATCATCGTGCGCGAATCCACGGTGATGGAAAATGTCGCCGGTATCGAGATTGAGAACAGCTACAACGCAGACGTCCACGACAATATCGCAACGCGCAACACCGGCGGCGTACTGGTATTCGACCTGCCGAATTTACCGCAGATGGGTGGGCGTAATGTCCGGATATTCGACAACATCATCGTCGACAACATGACCCAGAATTTCGCGCCAAAGGGAAATATCGTCGCCAATGTCCCGACCGGTACCGGTGTGATGGTAATGGCCAACCGAAATGTCGAGATATTCGATAATGTAATTGGCGACAATGGCACGACCAACATAATGATCGTAGGCTACCGCTTCCCGCACACCGATGCCAAATATGATCCGCTCCCGCAGAACGTTGTAATCTGGGACAATCAGCATGGCCGCGCCGGATGGGACCCGCAGTTTCGCGGCGGCAAAGAAGTGGCGGCAGCGATGGGTGGCAGTTTTCCTCAGATTTTCTGGGACGGGGCAGGCGGACCCGATCGAGCGCCAACAATCGGCGATGAGGTGATGGCGCTAACTCTAGGGTTGAAAGACATCGCCGCTGACCCGACCACAGCGCGACCGGCACCGCTTGCGCGCGCCAACACGCGGCCCGCTGGGTTGCCTACAATAAAGCTGCCCCAATCTATGGAGGCCGCCGTCCGTTGATGCGTGTGCTATTGCTACCATTGGCGTTATTGGCGGCGGCGGTGGCAACCGCGCAATCGACGCCCGTGGTTTCCGATGCGGCAATATTGGCCAGCACCAATCCGCCGACATTATCTGCGTTCGGGTTTTTCGATGGAGGCGCGGACAAACCGGCCTCGACGCTCATCGCTTATTCACTGCGTACGCCCTTGTTTTCCGATTATGCCGAGAAACAGCGGTTCATGCATCTGCCTGTCGGCGCGAAAATTACGGTCGATGAGGCTGGCAGATTGCACTTTCCAACAGGCACGGCCTTAATCAAGAGCTTCGGCTATCCAGGTCAAACCGGCGCGCTGAAAATCATCGAAACCCGCGTGCTGCTGCGCCGCGCGGAGGGTTGGGTTGCCTTGCCCTATGTCTGGCGCGGCGATGGTAGCGATGCCGACCTCCGCGTCGGCGGCACGCGTGTTCCTGTTCAATTTACCAAGCCCAACAGGCAAAATATGAATATCAGCTACGCCGTTCCCAACAAAAACCAGTGCAAACAATGCCATTCTTCGGCGGACGCTATCATGCCGATCGGTCCGGTTTTACAGAACATCGTGTTCCCGACCAAATCAGGCAAGGATTTTCTCCGTTCGCTAAAACTGTTAACAAAAGCGGAAGCGAAATGGGATGAGCCTCCCTCGGGAACGCTAGATCAACGGGCCCATGCCTATTTGCGCGTCAACTGCGGTCATTGCCATGCGCCCAAAGGGTCTGCCAGCAATAGCGGCCTGATCCTCGACGGTTCGGCCCGCGACGCAACGGCATACGGCGTCGGCAAGCGCCCGGTTGCGGCGGGCAGGGCGAGCGGGGACATGGATTTCGTCATCGACCCCGGCCACCCCGACCGCTCGATCCTGATTAACCGGATGAAAAGTACCGACCCGGGCATCGCTATGCCCGAACTTGGCCGCGCAACCGCGCATGATGAAGGCGTCAAAATGCTAGAAGAATGGATTGCCGCGATGCCAACGCAGTGATGCTAATGCCGCATTCCGCGTTTCAGTTGGTATCGTTTGCCTGTCCATCCTTCGAAGACGCTGCCAATTGCCGGATGGCTGACCGGGCCATGCTCGGTGTCGGCCAATAGATTTTGCTGGCTCACATAAGCGATATAGCTGTTGTCTGCGTTTTCTGCGAACAGATGGTAGAATGGTTGGTCTTTCGTGGGACGCACCGATTCGGGTATCGACTGATACCAGTCATCGCTGTTGGCGAAAACCGGATCGATATCGAACACCACCCCGCGAAAATCAAAAATGCGGTGGCGCACGACGTCGCCGATGGTGAATTGCGCTTCCGATATATCCGGGGGCAAAGGAGAGTCGTTCATGGGTACAATATCGGAGCAATCGGCTATCAAATCAACCTTGCGCTTGGCAAAGCAAAAAACTTCGGTTATTGGCCGCGCTCTGCCATCGGGGTGCGCCGGTTTTCCGGTACTGACCAGCCCTTGTGACATGCGGAGAGATGGCTGAGTGGTCGAAAGCACCGCACTCGAAATGCGGCGTGCCCGCGAGGGTACCTAGGGTTCGAATCCCTATCTCTCCGCCATTTATCGTTGATAAATCAAACAAAAATCAAAAATGGCGTGTTATTCCCTTATTGGCAACCCGATAAGTATGTCGCTCGTTATTCCTGCACATAGTTTCTGTGGGTATTTGTAAATTACGATTTTCAACCCGTTCGAAGCTTTTCGCAGATCAGCCGCCATTAAGGTTATAATCGATAGTCCGAATCTGAGGCTCTATTCGAGAGCTTTGAGCACCTTCTTTGTCATGAGAATGCAGGAGAATCGACATTAAAGCGACTGCCGACATGATGGCATTTACGCCGATTATGTGCGGGAGTTATTTATCCGCGGCAATAAGTGTATTGGTAGCGGCAGTGGAGCTGGAGCTTATGACATAGGCCTTAACCACGCACTGCGCGGCTTGGTAATAGAAAACACCTTTATGTCGCCAGGGCCATATGCTCAACGTGGCCGGATCGCGGTGGACAATGCGAATTGTCGTGATGTGTCCGTAGACACGCCTTCTAATGTTTATATTCCTAAGATAGGCGCAGCGCTGCCTATCGCAGACCGCCGCCTTCCCAGCGCTGCGGCCTTGCCGTTCCGAAGGTTACAGTAAGCTGAGGCGTAGATCGCCGCAACGCCGAACGAACGCGCGCCAAAATTACGGTCGGCGCTTCGGGTTTTACGATATGATCATCGGCTCCGGCTTCAAGTGCCGCCACTACGTCAACATTGTCTGATCTGCTGGTCATAACAATTGTTGGCGGGCAGGGAACGAGGTTGGCGCGCGTCCAAAATATAACTTCTATCCCGCTTTGCAGCGGGATATTCCAGTCAACGATTGGCAGATCAAACGTCTCACGCTGGAGCGCGGTTATCAAATCTCTGCCGTTTGTAAATTGTGAACTCGAATATTCTGCCTGCCCCAATACGCATTGAAGAAAGTGGCGCACATCCACATGATCGTCGGCGATTGCGATACGCATTATGTCATCCCGATCGCAGACTCAGGCACTGTAGTTTGAATAAAACCGCTTGCCGACCCTGAAACAATCCCCCTGCAAATGGCTATTACATCGGGACGCGATTGTTCGAATACGGGCTTTCGCTTATCGAAAAACGATGACATTCCAGGGATAGTAATCTCCCCAAAACACCAGGCGCTAGCGTGGCGCGTTGGTTATTAACCGTTAATAAAACACGACATTTCAGCAGGATTGCAATCGGTTGCGACACCGTAGAATGCTACCGTTTCGCCGAGCGTCGGTGCTGTGATTCACACATTTTACATAGCAAATACCACCATTGGTCAGGCCAAACAGCTCGACGTTTACATATTGTTGCAAAGCACATGATTTTCGTTAACCATTTTTCTGCATAGTTGCCTCGTCATTCCGGAAAACGTTTTCG
>JANONL010000418.1:0-5336 GCA_031420815.1 Sphingomonadales bacterium
CACCTCGGCATTGGTATGGGTGAGGATGATCCGGCTTTTGGTTGGGTCACTCGTGCGGGCATCGTTCCAGCCCTCTACAAGTTCCGCCCGCGCATCCTCGCGCGTCTCGGCGCTGTGAACCATGCCCTTGTCACCATAAGAATGGATAGCCTCGCCTGTGCGCCCGGTGGCGAGCGCGCGGGTTGCACCGCGCTGCCAGTCGTCGCGCTGTCGCCTGATCTCGGTGATCTCAACCGCGCCGTGCGCTTCGGCGAGCGAACGGAACGCAGCCCCCGCCTCGATCGCTTGCAACTGATCAGGATCGCCAACGAGCACGACCTTCGCACCCGCATCGCGCGCTGCCGATAACACACGCTCCATCTGTCGCGTTCCCGTCAAACCCGCCTCGTCAATCACCAGCACATCGCGCTCGCCGAGTAGCTCGCGGCCCTGCTTCCACTGATATTCAAGGCTGGCGATTGTCCGCGACGTGATGCCCGAACCGGCTTCGAGATTTTCAGCGGCGATGCCCGACAATGATGCACCGCGCACAGTGTAGCCCTCACGTTCCCAAGCATCGCGCGCGACGCCGAGCATTGCCGACTTGCCGCTACCGGCGTAACCGACAACCGAGGCACGGTCGCGCTGGCCGGTAACATGATCGAACGCATCGCGCTGTTCGCCTGACAAGACCATCCCGCGCTCGGCTGCAACATCAAGCGCAGCATGGCGGCTTTGATCCGCAACGCCGTGGCATTCGCTGGTCGCCAGCATTGATGCCGACAGGTCAAGCCGTTCCTCGACCTCAATCATGTCACGGCTGGTAAACCGCTCCTGATCCTTGCCGTCCTTGCCCAAGGCGACAAGCTCGGGCGAGCGGCGCACCGACGCCATGACGGAATCGAACTGATCCTTGCCATCGCTATGGCGGAATGCGAACTGGGCAAGGTCGCGCGCTGTGAATGTCGCTTGGGAATGGGTGATGGCGTTCAATGCAATCGCCGGGTCGGCGATGATCTTGTCGCCATTCTCGCGTGCGGTCCGCATATGATCGTCGGCGCGCTCGGCGTCTTCGCCGTTCATCTCGCGGCGGCTTCCCGCCGCACCGATCTTGTGCTGCGGCTCAAGCGGGATGCCTTGGGCTTCCAATGTCCGGTGATCGACCCGCGCCTCTAGGCCAAGTTCTGCCATGCGGGTGTTCACATGATCGGCCCAGTTCCCGCGCCATTCTTGCAAAAGCTCTTTGCTGTTCCAGTCGCGCTCCTTTTGACCAAAGCCGTCGGGGCCGACTTCGCGCATCGAGAGCATGACATGGGCGTGGGGTTTGGGGCTGCCATCTGCGGCCTTGTCCCAATGGACATTGAGGTCGGCGATCATGCCGCGCGCCACCAACTCGCGGGCGACAAAGTCGCGAGCCAGCGCGATGCCTTCCTGCTCGGCCATCTCCCTTGGAATCGCGAACTCGACATCGCGCGCAAGCTGCGCGTCCTTCCTGACCTCGCCTGCCTCAACCGCATTCCACAGGGTCGCCCGGTCAGTGAAACGCTCCGGCGCGCCCTCGGGCAGCATGATCTCGGAATGGACGACGCCCGCCTTGCTGGTGAAGTCATGGTCGCGGCCAAGGCGTTCGTCGGTCAGCCGTTCGGCAGCGCGATAGGCAGCCGATGCAACCGCGCTCGAACCATTGGCGCGACTGACAACTTTGGCAGAGAAATGGTAGATCGCCATGACGCTGCAAAGCCTCTCACTTTCAAGCGACGTTGGCAACAACGTATAAGCGCGCACTCAAAACTGTCTTCGCCATTTTTGGCGTGACTTGCTTCGCATTTTGAATGACGGTGTTGTCTGCAACGCGATTTGCAGATACGCTGGAGTTCTAAATGCAAGTAATCGGAGAAACGCCATGCGTAAAGTCCGGGATTATGATGCTGAACTAAAAGCCCTGAGCGACAAGGCGCGGCTGATTAAGGCCCGCAAAGTCGAGCAGCTCGGCGCGCTTGTAACTGCTACCGGTGCCGACGCGCTCGACGCGGAAACGCTCGCCGGGGTGTTGCTCGACGCCTTGGAGTCGAGCAATGAAAAAGCGAAGGAGGCGTGGGCGTCGAAAGGCGCTGCCTTCTTTCAACGGCGGGCGCGAAAAGCTGCTGGCGTCGTTGGCAACAAGCGAACGAGCGATGGCGAAGAACGCGGCGGCGCGGCGGCGGGCTGAAGCGGGGCAACGGCGTTTTGATACGCGGGAGTGGGTCGTGGAACGACGGGAACGAACAAGGCATCTGATTGAACTGGGTGGACTCGTCCAGAAATCAGGCTTGGTCGAGCTCGCGGGCGATGACCGTGCCACCCTTTACGGTGCGATGCTCGATCTTGCTGGCCGTGCTGGGGATGATGACGCGCTGGCGCTGTGGAAACGACGTGGCAAGCGGGCCTTTGATGCCGAATCCGATACAGCGGACGGGGAGGAATGATTGGTGAGAGGTCGGCTCCTCGGCTGCGCATTGATGCTGTTTGCCGGTGTGCTGCTCATCGCGTGGTGGCTGCCCAAAACGCACACCGCATTCTGGTCGATTCTGATTGGTGGCCTCTTGCTGTGGATCGGGGGGATATACCTCAAGGTCAGGCTTGCCCGTCCTGACGATACACTTGGGTCGGCGCAATTCGGATCGCGCGCCGATGTGAACGCGCTGGCGAAGAACAAGGGCGATCTGCTGATCGGGCGCGATACCCTTGGCCGGATGCTCCGTTATGACGGGCCTGCCCATTTGATCACCATTGCCCCGACACGCTCGGGCAAGGGGGTCGGTACGATCATTCCCAATCTGCTTACAGCCAATCGGTCGGTTATCTGCATCGACCCCAAGGGTGAGAATGCCCGCGTGACACTGCACCAGCGGGAAGCGTTCGGGCCGGTTCATTGCCTCGATCCATTCGGTATCTCGGGGCGGGCAACGGCCCGCTATAATCCGCTCGACCATTTGCAAGCGGACAGCCTCGATCTTGCCGAAGATGCGATGACGCTCGCCGATGCGCTGGTATTCGACGAAAACGAAACCGAAGCGCATTGGAACGAAGAGGCCAAGGCGCTGATCTCGGGCGTCATCCTCTACGTCGTCTGCCATGACGATGCCGCACACCGAAACCTCTCAAGTGTCCGGGATTATCTGACGCTGGCCCCTGACGACTTCACCTCGCTGTTGACGGTGATGCAGGCAAGCGACGGCGCGGGCGGGTTGATCGCGCGCGCCGCCAATCGGTATCTGAGTAAATCGCACCGCGAAGCGGCGGGCGTGTTGTCGGGCGCGCAGCGGCACACCCATTTTCTTGACAGCCCGCGCATAGCCCAGGTCGTGAGCGGGTCTGATTTCGCTTTCGCCGATCTCAAGGACAGCGTGGCGACGGTGTTCCTGATCTTGCCGCCCGACCGGCTCGATACCTATTCGCGCTGGCTGCGCCTGCTGATCGCCCAAGCCATCAACGAAATGGCGCGCTCATCCGCCAAGCCGCCGCGCCCAGTATTGTTCCTGCTCGATGAATTTGCCGCGCTCGGGCGGCTGCAACCTATCGAGCGGGCGATGGGCCTGATGGCCGGATACGGCCTGCAACTCTGGCCGATCTTGCAGGACATCCACCAACTGCGCAGCAACTACGGAACCAGCGCCGGCACCTTCCTATCCAACGCCGGTGTCCTCCAAGCCTTCGGGGTTAACGATTATGACACCGCCGATATGCTGTCGAAAACGATGGGCCGCGAAACCATCACCTACGAAACAGGCGGGCAAAGCGAAAAGGATGTGATGGTCAAAGACCCCGAACGATCCTTGAGCAAAACACAGCACCTCGCGGCTCGCAATCTCATGGACCCGAACGAGATCATGAAACTTGCGCCCGATGCGCTGTTGCTCATGCGAGTTGGCGAAAGTCCACTGATTGTGAAAAAATTGCGATATTTCGCCGACAAGGAATTTGCAGGCATGTTCGATAGTGCGTGAGCGGCGGGATGGGGCGGGATGACGCAGCCTTATACCTGTTCGACTTGCCGCTTTTGTGCGACGCGACCGGATATCTGATTGTCCAGCATTCGTTTCAGCGCGTTACTTTTTGCGAGATGCCGTTCACCACGCAACTCGAATAAGCGCTTCAACTGCCGGTTCGGCAATTTAGTTCGATCACCATCAACAATAACGCCCGTGATATCGGCGGGGCTGTCGATCAGGCTCAATTCCTTTTCAGCCTTTATCTTCAGCCCATGTTTGTGAACCGCTCCTTTGATTTCCCAAATCACTTCCTTGCGAATGATTGCACCGGAGATCGTAATGTCATCGGCGTAAACGCTATGCCTTAAGCTCGCTCGCGTGACGGATTGCTCAATCTCAGCCCACAGGTCCAGATTAGAAAAATAGGCAAGGATTGGACTGCAAGGCGACCCTTGAGGCAGGCATTGTTGCCAAGTGGTCAAACGGACTAAGATTGCCGTAACGTCGGGCGAGCATTCAAGTTTGCAACGGAAAAAATGTGCAACATTGTTGGCCGTGCAACTTGGGAAATAGTCGGCGATATCCAGCAACCAGAAAGCGCTTGCTCCCTTGTGGCACGCCGCATTGTCTACATATGAGCGCCCTTTAACCGGGCTAAAGAGCCAATCTGGAGGGGTAATTCGGCCTAGCAGGTTTGCAATGCGTGATTGAACGGCTTTTAGTCCACCGTCAGGAATATCTATAGGGCGGTAATGCACTGAAATGTCGGAATTCGGTGGCTCACGTAGCCAAACATCCTTCATTTTCTTGTGTTTCCAACGGCGCACGTAAAGGTCATTTTTCACAGAAATATTAGCAAGAGCGGTTTCGGAAACATGCAACGCTGCCGCCAGTTTTTTGCGAGTGCGCAAACGGAAGAACGGACTGTCGCGCAATGTGTAGGGCATCGCGCTATGCCGTATTGGCATCCGCCTTCCTCTCGATGAAACTCAGCAAGTCGAGAACGGTTGACGCAATTTTTGTCCGCGCCTTCTCTCCTCGTTTGGCACTGGGAATTTCCTCGGCAAAGAACATGATCGCTGAAACTGGGATTCGGAATTCGACCGAGTATTTTTCAATCAAATCCAGTGATGGCGTCTTGTTGCCGCTTTCAATCTCCGAGATGTGAGATTTTGAAACCTTGAGGCGGTCTGCCAGCTCAAATTGTTTCAGATCGTGGAACACACGGATCAGTCTAAGGGCTTCATTTATCATCGTCATTCCTAACGTCCGCTGGATGTAGATATTAGGTTGGCGATTTACTCGAAGAGCTGGTGGACCCTCAGCGCGTAGCGGAAAATCCGGTAGATCATAAAGCCCACCGAAATGATGAGCTTCAAAGTATTT
>JANONL010000419.1:0-2039 GCA_031420815.1 Sphingomonadales bacterium
GGCCAGCAACGGCAGCGCAAAGCCAGCCAGCGGCCACAACGCGGTATTGGCTCCCCACGACAGGAACAACGATCCGCCGAACCCCGCCAGCAAAGCCCCGCCAGCCATCACCGCCACCGTCGCAGCGATTAACGCGCCGCCAAGCAGCGGATGCCGCAAGCCCTTACGCGCAAACAACACCGCCAATCCCGCCGCCGCGATTGCCAGCCGTAGCCAGACCGGCAACAGCCCCAGGCCCTGATCGATCAACGCAACCGAAAACAGCGCGCCGCCGACATAAAGCGGGCGGCTACGCAGCAGCAACAGCCCGATCAGCGACAGCAGCAATCCCAAACTGCCAAAGGCCAATGCGCCCTGCCACAACCGCGCCTCGACCTGTGTCATCATCCCGGCAAAGGCGGGGCCGCTGCGCGCCGGAACTGCCAATATCACCGGCTTGCGCGCGTCCGCCCATCCTTGCAACGACACGATATCCAGCCGGTTATTCTCGAAACTCAACCGCGATGCCGGGATTTCTAGCATCATCCGGTGCGGCCCGAATCCCGGCCCGAAATAGCTGGCGGGCGAACTATCGCCGCCGACCATCCCGTTGACCCA
This sequence comes from Sphingomonadales bacterium, assembly GCA_031420815.1. Taxonomy (GTDB): domain Bacteria; phylum Pseudomonadota; class Alphaproteobacteria; order Sphingomonadales; family Sphingomonadaceae; genus Sphingorhabdus_B. Next base: position 598 of record JANONL010000419.1, read on the forward strand.
CAATGCTGCGTCCTCCGGCGATGCAGGCATATAGAGCGCCGCCCCCTCGCTCGTCGGTAGCGCAAAATGCAGTTGCCGCATCGCTTTATTTGACTTTGCGTCGCGCTTCAGCTGCGCCTGCCCCTCGGCCACTGGCACTGGCTGACCCACACGGTCGCCGGGAAAATAGACCATGCTGGCGGGCGCAACCATTTGTGCGCCGAACGGACGGATATCGGGCGCGGTGATCCATGCGAGCAACCCTATCCCGCAAGCAATCACCCAGACGGCGGCGCGTGCATCCATGTTTCGGACCAGTGTGAAAACCGGACTATAAGTTGCAAGCCGCCCCAAATGTCACCCCCCATATTCATGGGTCTATACCCGCAACCCGCCCGCGCCGATACCGGCTTCATGTCCGTGAGGCATCTTGGTTTTAGGAGGCGGGAATGACGTTTAATTGGAGACATTCGGCGGGGGCATTTGCGCTTTCGGTGGCGCTGCTGGCATCGACCGGCGGCCAAATGGTCGAGGCGAAACCAGTCGAAACGGGGCAGCTTCTCATAAAGGACAGGCCCAAGATTTCGGCAGAAAAGGGCAAGTCCGATACCATCAAGCCCGACCTGCCATCGGTCGATAAGGGGAAGTCGGCCACGATACCGCCACCCACCGATGATGTCGCCCCCACCGAGAGGGGCATCAAGGATAATGGCGTCAAAGGTTGCACCGGTTGCGGCATAACCGGGCGAGAGGCTGCCCCGCCACCGGTCGACGATGGTGCCGCGCCGCCATCCGTTGACTATGAAGAAAAAGGCAAAGGTCAGCATATGGAAAAACCCGGGCGACCCTTGACCGAACGCCGTGCCCATAACGGCCCCGGCGGCACCTCGCCCTCGACGGCGAAGAACAAGTCCGGCTGGATCATTCCCACGCTCGGCGCAGTAACCGCCGCAGCCCTCGCCGCCATCCTCGCATCGGGCAACAATAACGACAACCCGACCAGTCCTTGAGGGCCCCCAATCAACAATCACATCGCGGTCAGCCGCATCGACATCTGACGCTACGGTTCAAAAACTCCAAAGGAATCTTCACATGAGAGTACGAACGAAATTGGCATTTGCCGCATTGTTGGCTGGCTTAATCACAACCTCCACAAATGCATGTCCAAATGGATGGAGCGGCAACCCATGCAAACCGGGTCTTGGCAATTGGCCAAGCAAGCCCGTGAAAGGCAAAAAGCAGGCATCAACCCAGCGTGTCAAAGCCCCTATTAAAAAAGGTCGTGGAGTATGTGCGCAGGAAACCAAGGACAAATACGGAACGCCCATTTGCATCAAAACACCGATAAACTCGGATAAATAATAACTTGGTCAGGAATGCGAGTTGTTGCCCGTTTGTTGTTTGAGCGGGCCACGCCGATGAATGCCGCGTCGCAGGATATCAGCGAATTGTGGCGGCACGGT
>JANONL010000420.1:0-1667 GCA_031420815.1 Sphingomonadales bacterium
CGGTGAATTGCGGCAGCACACCATATGGCTTGTTGAACAGGATCAATCGCGACATGGCGGTGCGCTACGCCGATTTGCCCGTGCTGCCAATATCCGGTGTTGCCGATGTGCCGGTGGGCTCGATTATGACGACGGCACGACTGAACTCCATGACGTTCTGCGTTCCACCTTGAATGCCAATCGTATTGGGTTTGCGGACAGTGTTGATGCGTTGACAGATCGCGGGTGCCTACAGGTCGAAGTCAGGCGGTCGCTGGAAGCACAGCAATTGCTCGATATCGCGCTGGGTGCGGGACCAAAATGCTACGGCGCTAAACGTATAGAAGACCGTCATGGACCATCTGCTGATAGCTGGGGGCTGGGGTAACCTAAGTGAAACTATGTGGCCCAAGTCGGAAATAAGTGCCATCGATACTGCATTCGACAATCCATCAACAACGCAGAAGGTTGTACCGTGTCCCGGACTCTTACCCATCTTGAGCGCCTTGAGGCCGAGGCGATCCACATCATGCGCGAGGTTGTGGCTGAGGCGGAGAAGCCGGTGATGCTCTATTCGGTCGGCAAGGACAGCGCGGTCATGCTGCATCTGGCGCGCAAGGCATTTTATCCTTCACCGCCGCCTTTTCCGCTGCTGCATGTCGACACCACCTGGAAGTTCCAGGAAATGTACAAGCTGCGCGAAAAGGCAGCACGCGACGCAGGGATGGAACTGCTGGTCTATCAAAACCCGGAAGCGGTCGAAAAGGGTATCAACCCGTTCGACCACGGATCGCTGCATACCGATATGTGGAAGACAGAAGGGTTGAAGCAGGCGCTCGACAAATACGGCTTTGATGTCGCGTTCGGCGGTGCCCGGCGCGACGAGGAAAAAAGCCGCGCCAAAGAACGAATCTTTTCGTTTCGCACCGCAACGCATGGTTGGGATCCGAAGAACCAGCGGCCCGAACTGTGGAACCTCTACAATGCCTGCAAGGCCAAGTCTGAAAGTATTCGGGTGTTTCCAATCTCGAACTGGACCGAGCTCGACATCTGGCAATATATCCATCTCGAGAACATCGAAATCGTTCCGCTCTATTTCAGCGCAATGCGCCCCACCGTCGAACGCGACGGAATGCTGCTAATGGTTGATGATGACCGCTTCGTTCTGGACAACGGCGAAGTGCCGGTTGAACGTTCGATCCGTTTCCGCACCTTGGGCTGCTATCCGCTGACCGGCGCCGTCGAAAGCGAGGCAAAAACGCTACCCGAAGTCATTCAGGAAATGCTGCTCACCACCACCTCCGAACGCCAGGGCCGCGCCATTGATCACGATCAGGCCGCGAGTATGGAAAAGAAGAAGCAGGAGGGGTATTTCTGATGTCGGAAGATGTGATCTACAAAACCGACGACCTGATTGCTTCGGATATCGATGCCTATCTCGATGCGCACCAGCATAAGTCGCTGCTCCGTTTCATCACATGCGGATCGGTCGATGACGGCAAATCGACGTTAATCGGGCGGCTGCTTTATGACTCGAAGATGATCTTCGAGGACCAGCTGGCAACGCTTGAAGCTGATTCAAAGCGGATGGGGACTCAGGGCCAAGAGATCGACTTCGCGTTGCTCGTCGACGGCCTTGCCGCCGAGCGCGAACAGGGTATCACCATTGATGTCGCTTACCGTTTCTT
>JANONL010000421.1:0-10031 GCA_031420815.1 Sphingomonadales bacterium
GTCCGCACCGTCCAGCGCCGAGCGCAAGGACGCCAGCGGGTTTTTGATTTCATGCGCGACGTCGGCGGCAAAAGCTTCGGTGGCATCGATCCGCTGTCGCAGAGCGATACTCATGTCCGATAGCGCGCGGGCGAGCATGCCGATCTCGTCGCGGCGCGATGGCAGGCGTGGGACGGTCACTTCCTGCGCGCGTCCAAGCCGTACCTTTACTGCGGCGCGCGCCAAATGCCGGAGCGGCCGCACAATTGTTCGGGCGAGGAAGATCGACAGCAGCACGCCAATGACCAAGACCGCCAGAAAGAACATGCCGATGTTAAAACGCTCGGCACGTACATACAGCCTTATGTCACGTTCGTTTGCAGTCGATAGCACCGCGAAGCTCCCTTGCGGAGAGCGTGCGCCGGCGCTGATCACGTGGGTCAAGTCAGGCGCATAGCGCGCCATCGATATGGGGCGGCCCGGTGTCGCACGCTTCAATTCTGGCCAGACTTTCGTCATGTCATTTTTGGGCTCGGCGAATTCTGGCAATTCGGGTGCCCAAACGATAAAGTCGAAAATCCGGTCGATACCGCGCGCCAAAGTCTTGCGAAGCGGCTCATTGTCGGGGCTTCGAAAGTCATAGGTCGGCTTGGCCAGATCGAAGCTATCCATCAGCTTCGATCCATCCTTGCTGTACAGCCGTATGCGCGACCGGTGCTGATCAGCAAAAGCGATGATGAATTCAGCGCGGTCTTCGGCCTGCACCAGAGGCAGGCTGTTGACCAATAGTTCCACCTGGATTTTGGCCGCATTCTCGCGCTCTTCGATCAGGCGCGCGCGGTAACTGTCGAGGAAAAACAGTCCCGCGCCCAGCAGCACCAGCACGAACAAATTGACCGCAAGTATCCGCGCCGTGAGCGACAGCCCGCGGCTCCATCCCAGCGCAAGATCGGCGGGCTCAGCTTTCTGCGAATCGGTAACCGGCACCATAAAGCGTATCTATGGCCGAAAACTCGGGATCGATTTCCCTAAATTTACGGCGCAGTCGTTTAATGTGGCTGTCTATCGTTCTATCATCGACATAGACGTCATCCTGATAGGCGGCATCCATCAACTGGTCGCGCGTGCGGACTACGCCAGGCCGGTTGGCCAGCGCCTCCAATATCATGAACTCGGTGACGGTCAGCGTTAGTGCCTTGCCGTCCCAATGCACATGATGTCGCGCCGGATCCATTTCCAGCTTGCCACGGATCATCGGTTCTGGCTCTTCAGCATCTTCGCCGTTGGCGTGAACCTTGTCATAGGTCGCGCGGCGCAGGATCGCCTTGACCCGCGCAATCAACAAGCGCTGCGAAAACGGCTTGGTGATATAATCGTCCGCACCCATCGCCAGACCCAATGCCTCATCGAGCTCCTCATCTTTCGACGTCAGAAAAATCACCGGCATCGCGCTCTTTTCGCGCAGGCGACGGAGCAATTCGAGTCCGTCCATCCGCGGCATCTTGATATCGAATATTCCCAAGTCTGCTGGATTTTCGAGCATTGCCTTCAGCGCAGTTTCGCCGTCGGAATATATCCGCGTGACATACCCTTCGGCCTGCATCGCAATCGACACCGATGTCAGGATATTCCGGTCGTCATCGACAAGGGCGATACTGGCGCTCATGGAACGCCTATAGGTGGAGGTGGACAATCGTTCAATCAATTGCTTTTGGGGATTAAGGCACTGCGCAAGCCACGCTTTACCGGCTGATGCAAAAATTACCGTATCGGCGGTTTGACCTTAAGCCATCTGTCGGCTACCGGCCCGAACAGCTTTAGTGCATACGTATGCCCTAGATTCGCATATTTGATTTGACCGGAGTTTTGCCATGTCTGCGCCACTTAACATTTCGCTCGACCAACAAGGCATCGTCACCGGGGCTGCACTGCATTGTAACCTTGGTACGCCGCAATTGGTCGAAGATGCGCTGGTAAATGGCGAGGGTATCTTGGCAAAAGACGGCCCTCTGGTGGTGAAAACCGGAACGCACACCGGTCGCTCGGCAAAAGACAAGTTCATCGTGCGCGACGCCGAAACCGAAGACACGATCTGGTGGGGCAAAACCAATGTCGAAATGTCGCCCGCGCATTTTGCTGCGTTGAAAGCCGATTTTTATGCAGCGCTCGCTGACAAGGGAGAGTTATATGTGGCCGACCTGTTCGGCGGATCGCAACCTGAACACCGCGTCAATGTGCGTGTGATCAACGAATTGGCATGGCATAATTTGTTCATCCGCACCTTGCTTGTGCGCCCGATGACGGATGAGTTGGCGAGCTTTGTGCCCGAATATACGATCATCGATCTACCGAGCTTCCGCGCCAACCCTGCGCGCCACGGCTGCCGCAGCGAGACCGTGATTGCAGTCAATTTTAGTGAGAAACTGATCCTGATCGGCGGCACAGCTTATGCCGGTGAAATGAAGAAGTCGGTGTTTGGCATTCTCAATTATTTGCTGCCGGTAAAGGGCGTTATGCCGATGCATTGCTCGGCCAATATCGGCGCCAATGGCGACACAGCGGTGTTCTTTGGACTTTCGGGTACGGGTAAGACGACGCTCAGCGCGGATGCTTCGCGGACACTGATTGGCGACGATGAGCATGGCTGGTCGGACACTGCGGTCTTCAATTTCGAAGGCGGCTGTTACGCCAAAATGATACGGCTTTCTGCCGAAGCCGAACCGGAAATTTTTGCGACGACCAAGCGTTTTGGTACTGTGCTTGAAAATGTCGTGATGGACCCGGAAACACGGGAGCTCGATTTCGATGACGCGAGCTTGGCTGAAAATAGCCGTGGGTCTTATCCTATCGATTTCATCCCGAACGCGTCTGAACACAATATGGGCCCGGTGCCAAAAAACATCATCATGTTGACGGCAGATGCGTATGGCGTGTTGCCCCCGATTGCGAAGCTCACGCCCGATCAGGCGATGTACCACTTTCTATCGGGCTACACCGCGCGCGTAGCGGGCACCGAGATCGGCGTAACCGAACCCGAAGCGACTTTTTCGACCTGTTTCGGCGCGCCGTTCATGCCGCGCCACCCGAGCATTTATGGCAATTTGCTGAAAGAGCGGATTGCCAAGGGCGCGGTTCAATGCTGGCTGGTCAATACCGGTTGGACCGGCGGCAAGGCGACGGTGCCCGGCATTAGCCGGATGCCGATCAAGGCAACTCGGGCGTTGCTCAATGCGGCGCTTGATGGCAGCTTGAACAACGCTGAATTCCGTAAAGACCCGAATTTCGGTTTCGAATTTCCAGTAGCGGTTGAAGGCGTTGACAGCGCAATCCTCGACCCGCGCGAGGCATGGACCGACAAGGCCGATTATGACGCAACTGCCCAAAAACTGGTTCAACAATTTATCGACAATTTCGCGCAATTTGCCGACCATGTCGATGAAGGCGTAAGGCAGTCCGCACCGCACGCGGCATAAGGTCCGGCCTGATCCGGGCAAAGATGGCTAGCCCGGAATTATCCGAAATTGAAGTTCGCCTTTTTGAAAATGACCCCTCAATCGTGCAGATCGGCGAGAGCCCGTTTTCGGTGGCGGCGCGGCGGGGATTTGTTGATTCCGACCGCGCCAGCCTGTCGGATATTTAGTCGGTAAGTTCGGCGGGAACTTTGCCGCCATTGGCAGCCAGTTCGCGCATCACGGCCTTGTGCAGCCAGTTGTTCATTTCGGCGCTTCCTTCGAGTTCGCCAGTATAACCCAATTCCATCGCAAGGTCTTTGCGCTCTTGCAGCGACGAATCCATGCCGACCAGTTTCATCAGGTCGACGATCGACGAGCGCCAGTTGAGGTTCTTGCCTGCGCCCATTTCTTCCAGATGCGCGATCACGTCAACATCCGTCATCGCCACCGGAGCCGCTGCCGCAGTGGGTTCCAACGGGATTGCTGACGGTGACGGGGTGGTTGCCGCAACCGCTTTTTTGCCAAAAATGGCGTCTTTGATTTTGCTGAAAATGCTCATGATTTTCTCCTGCGATACCACCGGCTTGGGGAAGGGGCCGGTTTGTTTTGCCGGTATAGCCGCGCAACCGCCCGATTGGGAGCATGTTTGTGCTGGCATTTGTAAAATCGGTGCATTTTGCTGCAACCCAAAGGCCATGCTCTTGCCATATCGGCAAATTACGACCACCCTAATCGTCAACTTGTGGGAGGTTGTCATGGATATTGCGAGCATATTGAAACAGAGCGGCGCGATCGGCTCGATTGCACAGCAACTTGGCGTGAACGAAGGCATAGCGCAGGCGGGGGCGGAAGCTTTGCTGCCCGCGATTCTGGGTGGTTTCAAGAAGACAACGCAGGCACAGCCATCCGGTTTGGAAGGTCTCGGTGGCTTGCTCGGCCAGCTCGGCGGTGGCGGCTTATTCGATAGCGTTGTTGCGCCCGAACCCACGCCTGTAGAAAAGGGCAATGATATATTGGGGCAGATTTTCGGCTCGAAGGACGTTAGTCGAACCGTGGCTGGTCACGCGTCGGAGCAAACCGGCATCGACCCGTCGCTGCTTAAAAAGATGCTGCCGATCCTGGCGATGCTTGTCGCCGGTTATCTGGCGAAACAGAGCGGCGGTCAAGAATCTGGCGGGCTCGGTGGATTGATCGGTGGTATGTTGGGCGGCGGTCAATCAGGTGGCGGACTTGGCGGTATGCTCGGCAATGTCCTTGGCGGCGCACTAGGCGGCGGTCAGCAAGCTGCGCCGGCAAGTGGCGATTTAGGCGGCCTTGCGTCGATGCTCGACATGGACGGCGACGGCAATCCGCTTGATGACATCATCGGCATGGCGGGAAAATTTGCGCGATAAGCCTTGGATTACGAGGGCTCCACTAGCAAACTGGCGCCCGCAGAGCCGGTAATCCGCACCTGTGTGCCTGCGTCGGCATCATCTCCTCTCGCCGACCACACGCTGTCGCCAACCTTTACGCGCCCTTGGCCATTCCGGATGGCCTCGACCACCGTCACCACTTCGCCGGTCAATCGTGCGCCGCGATCATTGAGTTTTGGGTCGCTTGATATGATCGGGTTTTTGGCAAACCATTTACGCCCGGCATAAACCGCCGCCAACGCAAGCACCGCGAACAAGCCAATTTGCGCTGCGCCGGTCAACGGCAGCAGGAATGACAGCATTCCCGTCACGATGGCCGCCGCTGCAAACCAGATCAGGAAAAATCCCGGCAAGATGATCTCTGCCGTTGCCAGCAGCATGCCGACAATCAACCAAGTCCAATGCGGTTCAAGCGCGTTTAACCAGTCCATCATTTTACTTGTCCTTACTGCTAAGCGCGTCTTTCGCCAATTCACCGATACCGCCGAGCGTACCGATCAACGCAGTCGCCTCGACCGGGAACAATATGGTTTTGGCGTTGGGCGAGGTTGCAAACTGGCTGATCGCCTCGACATATTTTTGCGCGACGAAATAGTTGATCGCCTGCGTGTTGCCCGCCGAAATCGCGTCGGAAACCACCTTTGTAGCCTGTGCTTCGGCCTCTGCCTCGCGCTCACGCGCTTCGGAATCGCGGAAAGCGGCTTCGCGGCGGCCTTCGGCTTCAAGAATCTGCGCCTGCTTGCGGCCTTCGGCGATATTGATGTCGTTTTGACGCTGGCCTTCTGACTCTAGAATAGACGCGCGCTTTTCGCGTTCGGCTTTCATTTGCCGGGTCATGGCGTTGACGATATCGGCGGGAGGGCGGATATCCTTGAGCTCGACGCGGGTGACTTTGACGCCCCATGCCTCGGTTGCCAGATCGATGACCGACAGCAACTGCGCGTTGATGTGGTCGCGCTTCGAAAGCGTCTCGTCCAGGTCCATAGACCCCATCACCGTGCGCAGATTGGTTGTCGTCAACTGCATGATCGCAAGGTACAGATCGGAAACTTCATACGCGGCCTTCGGCGCGTCGAGCACCTGAAAGAACACCACGCCGTCCACCTGGACCATGGCGTTATCTTTGGTGATGATCTCTTGCCCCGGAATGTCGAGTACCTGCTCCATCATATTCACCTTGCGACCGACGCGGTCGACAAACGGGACGATGAAATTGAAGCCGGGCAGGGCGGTGTTGGTGTATCTGCCGAACCGCTCGATGGTGTAAACAAAGCCTTGTTTGACCACCGTCACCCCCATGAATAGGAATGCGATAACCAAAACCAATAACCCGATAACGAAGCCGCCCATTTTTTCCTCCCTGAAGCCAGAAGACGATATTGCCGTATGGAAACATTTCCGCCAAGCATAATCGGATGACAACGCTCACAAATTTGCCACCGCGCTCAGCACTTTATTTGCCTGCATCGAACCCAAAGGCGATTGAAAAGGCGCGCGGATTGGCGGCGGACATGGTCATTCTCGACCTTGAGGATGCCGTGCCGCCGGACAAGAAGGACGAGGCACGCGCCGCAGCGGTGGCGGCGGTGGCTTTAGGATTTGGCGAGCGGTTAACTGCAATTCGCATGAATGGCACCGACAGCGCATTGCATGCCGCCGACATTTCGGCTGTTGCCAACTCGGCGGCGGGATATGCTGTGGTTCCCAAGATTGATACCGCCGACCAGGCAGCGTCCGTGGTTGCCGCCGTGGGCAAGCCGTTATTTGCGATGATCGAAACGCCTAAAGGCGTTCTGAATGCCGCTGAAATCGCGGCTGTGCCAGGAATTTGCGGCTTGATTGCGGGTATGAATGATTTGGCCAGCGAGCTACGTCTGCCAGCCGATGGTGGCCGGACCGGGCTATCGCTTGCGCTCCAGACCATATTGTTGGCGGCGCGGGCGGCGGGCATTTGGGCACTGGATGGCGTATTTAACGGGCTATCCGATATTGAAGGGCTGGAAGCTGAATGCCGTGAGGGAAGATCATTCGGCTTTGATGGCAAAACCCTGATCCACCCTGCACAAATCGATAGCGCCAACCGCATCTGGTCACCCAGCGATGTCGAGGTGGCAGAAGCGCAAGAATTAATTGCGGCGAGCCGAGGCGGTGCGCAGCGTTTTAAGGGTCGCATGATTGAAACGATGCATGTAGAGCAGGCGAAAATAACGATAGAACGTTCCCAACGTGCGATGGGGGGCGGCTTATAACCCTCAGGGAGTGAACCGCCATGCGCCTTTTCGGCATTTGTGCTTCGATTGCCGGATTGTTGTGTGCAATGCCCGTAGTGGCGAACAGCGTTTCCGAAAATGATTTGCGCGCTCATATCGCTGTTCTAGCCAGCGACGATTTCGAGGGACGTGCCCCCGGCACAACGGGCGAAACCAAGACCATAAAATATATTGCCGACAGCTGGAAAGCGGTCGGCCTGAAACCCGCAGCAGCCGATGGCGGCTGGTACGAGCCGGTTCCGCTGGTCCGGCGCGGGCGCGGCGATGCCAAATATGCATTCTCGGCAAATGACCGAAAACTGCGGGTCGGATCGGACGAGATCGTCTTGATCGGGACTGAACCGGCCTACAGCAAAAAGTCGGTTCCGTTACTCTTTGGTGGTTACGGGGTGAAGGCGGACGGATCTATTGTTGACAGTGTCGCTGGCAAGGCCGTGCTGGTTCTGCTGGAAGAACCAGGTTTTGCGCCAGAAGAGCTTAAATCGCCGCGTGCACGTCGCGAAGCGCTGGTGGCTGCCGGGGCCGAGGCGGTTATAATGGTTGCGGACAGTCAGGGTAGTTGGGCCAGCGCAAGACGCCAAATTCTATCGCGTCCAATTGCGCTGCAATCCGTTGAAAAACATGCGCCGCTGGAAGGCGCAATCAGCTCGGAATTTGCAGTCGCCTTGGTGACCGCAGCGGGCCGCGACTGGGATAAATTGCGGCAACAGGCGAAGAACGAAAGCTTCGGCGGTGCGGCTTTGGGTATCGATGGTCAATTCGATGTTACAACTGCGGTCGAACGATTTAACAGTTACAACATCATAGGAAAAATTCCCGGCAAGAAAAAAGGCTCAGGCACTGTCCTTTATATGGGGCACTGGGATCATCTGGGCATCTGCGAGCCCGAAAATGCGCCTGATCGCATCTGCAATGGCGCGGTCGACAATGCCAGCGGGATTGCCGTCCTGACAGAAGTTGCAAAGGCGCTGACGAAAACACGGCATGACCGCGATATTTATTTTATCGCGACGACTGCCGAGGAAAACGGTTTGCTGGGGGCTTATGCCTACGCCGACAAACCAGTATTTCCATTGCGCGATATCGTCGTGGCCTTGAACCTAGATACCGTCGCCGTCGCACCGCGCGGGTCCAAGGTGGTGATCATCGGGCGTGGAACGACAAAGCTGGATGGCATCATCGAGAGCATCATAAAGAAGGCGGGGCGCCGAATTGAGCCGTCAACGGACTCGAATGAATTTGTGAAGCGCCAGGACGGTTGGGCGTTATCGAAAAAGGGTGTTCCGGCTTTAATGATTGGTGGTTCATTTGCCGATCTCGACCTGACGCAAAAGTTCCTGCGCAGCGACTATCACGGACCCAATGACGAGCTTACCGACGCCACCGACTTGGGCGGTGCGGTCGAGGATGCCATGCTCCATATCGAGCTTGGCAAATACTTCGCCAGCCGGAAAAAATATAAGTTCATCAAGGCTGGCGAATAACCGCCTTACTGGTTACATGGGCCGCCACGAATCGACAGATAAAGCGGTGGCAACATGATAGACATTCCCCTCGGGCTAACCTTTGACGATGTGCTGCTGCGGCCCGGTGAGTCCGAAATTTTACCAAGTCAGGCAGATACGCGTACGCGGATTACCAAAGCAATTTCACTGAATATTCCGGTGCTGTCATCGGCAATGGATACAGTTACCGAAGCGCGTATGGCGATTGTCATGGCGCAATTGGGGGGCATCGGCGTGCTGCACCGCAATCTCTCCATCGAAGAACAATGTGCCGCCGTCCGGCAGGTGAAGCGCTTTGAATCAGGCATGGTGGTCAATCCGATCACCATCGACCCTGGCGCTACGTTGGCTCAGGCGCGGGCGATCATGGCGGACAACGCGATTTCCGGCATTCCGGTTGTCGAAGCCAATGGCCGTCTCGCGGGTATTCTGACCAATCGCGACGTGCGCTTTGCCGAAAATCCGAAACAGTTGGTGTCGGAGCTGATGACGCATGACAATCTCGCCACCGTATCGCTTGGCGTCGGTCAGGAGGATGCGCGACGGTTGTTGCATCAACGGCGGATTGAAAAGCTGCTGGTGGTCGATGCCGATTATCGTTGCATCGGCCTGATTACCGTCAAGGATATTGAAAAAGCGGTCAATTATCCCGAAGCCACCAAAGACGCGTCGGGCCGCTTGCGCGTTGCCGCTGCGACGACGGTTGGCGAAAAGGGTTTGGCGTACACCAGGGCTCTGATCGAAGCCGAATGCGATCTGATCGTTGTTGATACGGCGCACGGTCACAGCAAAATGGTTGCGGCCGCAGTGGCCGATATAAAGAAAATGGCTCCCGACGTACAAGTGGTGGCAGGCAATGTCGCAACCGCTGAAGCAACGCGTGCGCTGATCGATGCGGGCGCAGACGGCATCAAGGTTGGTATCGGACCGGGTTCGATTTGCACCACGCGCGTTGTGGCAGGTGTGGGTGTGCCGCAGCTGACGGCGGTGATGGAATCGGCCAAGGAAGCCGCAAAGTCGGGTGTGCCGGTTATCGCAGACGGCGGTTTGCGCACCTCAGGTGATATCGCAAAAGCATTGGCGGCTGGTGCGTCGTCGGTGATGGTTGGATCGCTGCTTGCTGGAACCGAAGAAGCGCCCGGCGACACGTTTTTGTATCAGGGCCGGACCTATAAAAGCTACCGCGGCATGGGGTCGGTCGGCGCGATGGCGCGGGGATCGGCGGACCGTTATTTTCAGCAAGACATAAAGGATCAACTAAAATTGGTACCGGAAGGTATTGAGGGGCAGGTGCCGTATAAAGGCCCGGCGCGCGATGTGATCCATCAACTGGTCGGAGGGGTGAAGGCGGCGATGGGCTACACCGGATCGCGTACCATCGAAGACTTACAAGCGCGCGCGCGTTTCATC
>JANONL010000422.1:0-6420 GCA_031420815.1 Sphingomonadales bacterium
GCGCGGCTCGACCAGCTAAGACCGCGTGCCAATCGGGCAGGCGCGCTGGAAATCGAGACAATGTTGCTCAACCCGGGCAAAGAGCGCGGGACATTGGCTGACCTCAAAAGTGCGTGCGACATCGTTCTCGTCGACGCGCCTTGTTCGGGCAGCGGGACATGGCGGCGCAATCCGGAAACACGCTGGCGCCTAAACCCAGCGCGGCTCAACCAAGTGATCAACACGCAGGCTTATTTGCTTTCTCTGGCGGCAGAAATGGTCGCATCCGGCGGACATTTGGTCTATGCAGTGTGCTCGTTGCTCGAACAGGAGGGCAGGGGGCAAGTGGCACAGTTTTTGGGTTCGCATGAAGGCTGGGTTTCGGATGATATTCCGCTGGCCGCTGGTCGCAAATACGGCGACGGTGTACTGCTTACCCCGCATCATGATGGCACCGACGGATTTTTCTTCGCACGGCTGCACAAGCTGTGATAGCTTTTGACGCTCAATATGTCTGGAAATTGATTATGCGTTTTTCCCCTGCTGCCATTGCACTCTCACTTACACTTGCGATGATTTCGAGCGCAGGAATAAGCAAGAAGCCCGATCATATCATCGAGCCGCAATCGCTGGCGCTGATGCAATCGGGCGACGAGGCTGCAAAAGCAGGCCAATTAGAGGACGCCATAGGTTGGTACGAAACCGCGTTGGCGGTCGATCCACGCAATCGCGAGGCTTATGTTGCGATGGCACGTGCGGTGAAGGCGCAAGGGCTGAACGGCAAGGCTATCCGTTTCTACAAAGAAGCGCTCGAGCTTGATCCCAACGACCTGACTTCGCTTTCCGAACAGGCCGAAGCAATGGTTGCAAAGGGTGCGTTGGAACCGGCCAAAAAGAACCTCGCGCGGTTGCGGATGCTGTGCCGTGTGGAATGCGCTGCTGTGGACCGGTTGGCGGCAAATATAACCAAGGCAGGCGATAAGCCCGTTCTGCAAGCCAGCGCGGTCGAACTCAAACCGGTTGTCGGCGAGCAACCTGCGGCTAAGCCGAATTGATCTTTTAAATCAAATCCTGAAACTCTGCTACCACAGCCTCGTACAGCCGCCGCTTGAATGGCACGATCAGATGCGGCAACCGGTCGGGCATCACCCATTGCCAGTTGGAAAATTCGGCATGATCGGTGGCAATGTCGATATCGCTATCGTCACCCTTGAAGCGCATCAGAAACCACCATTGGCGCTGCCCGCACCATTTGCCTTTCCATAGTTTGCCGATCAATTCTTCGGGTAGGTCATAATAATGCTCTTTGCGGCTTTGTGCGATGACATCGACCAGTTCGGGTACAACGCCGGTTTCTTCGACCAACTCCCGTAACGCTGCCTCACGCGGGTCTTCGCCGTCGTCGATCCCGCCCTGTGGCATCTGCCAAGCATCGCCTTCGGGCGCGCTGTCGATCCGCTGTCCGACAAAGACCCTGCCATCCATGTTGGCAAGCATAATCCCCGCGCAGGGGCGGTAGGGCAGGTCGGAGATATCGCTCATGCCGCTGACATTATCTCGGCAAGCATCGCTTTCAACGCGGCGATATTGCCTTCGATATCGGCCTGCGTGGACGGGATACCTGCACGCACGTTGATATGGCCGTGGATATTGCCGTCGGCGCTGCGATGTTGAACGCGCACGCCATCGGCTTTCAGCTTCTCGACATAGGCGAGCCCTTGATCGCGCAAAGGATCAAGGCTGGCGGTGGTAACCAGACTTGGCGGCATACCGGTTTGGTCGAAATTGAGCGGCTCGGACCGGTAGTCGCCGGGCATTGCGGCATGGCCGTCGGCGAAATACTCGATTGCCCCCGCCGTCAGCAGATACCCTTCGGCAAAATCGCGCATACTCGGCCAATCGGTATTGAGCGTGACCACGGGATAGATCGGGTGCTGTAACAGGACCGGCACGTCGGCTGGCTCGTCGCGTAGCGCCATCGTCGTGACAATGGTTAGGTTGCCACCAGCGCTGTCGCCCGAAGTGACGATGCCGGTGACTTCCAAGCCAAGCTCTGGCGGGTTCGACGCAACCCACCGCGTCGCTGCTTCGCAATCTTCGGCAGCTGCGGGGAATAGGTGCTCGGGCGCAAGCCGGTAATCGATAGAAATGACCGGCAGGTCCAATAGCCGCGCTATTTCGGCGCAATAGGGCTCATAGGTATAAAGGCTGCCAATGATGAAGCCACCGCCGTGATAGAACACCATTACCGGGCCAGCGTCGCGTTTTTCACGCTTGTCATATATACGTGCAGGGATCGTGCCGGCAGGGCCGGGAATGGTGATATCGCGGATAACCGCAAGCTCGCCCACTGGCGCATCGGCAGCGTCACGCATCGCGGCGGTCATCGCGCGCGCTTCGGTCGCGTCGACCTCGTAGAATTTCGGTCCCGGCACCGCATTCAGAAATTGCAGGAACATCGCCACATCGGCGCGGACATAGGGTGGACTGTCGTTCATCGCGTTCTCCATTTCACACCGGTTGGTAAGGCCGACTGTGGGACAGGTCCAGCATATCTCGCCATAGATTTTCTAAATTGCAGTGCCACACGAAACGGCTTAGGCAGTTATGCAACATATATACAAAGAAACACGGGCTGAAACACATGGCGACCGCATTCAAGGACGAACCGACGAGCACGCGCACGCCGGTAATAAGCGAGGCGGTTGTTGTCCGTTTTGCAGGCGATAGTGGTGACGGGATGCAGCTGACCGGTGGTCAGTTTACTTTGTCGGCGGCACTTGCAGGCAACGACTTTGCGACGTTCCCCGACTTCCCCGCAGAAATCCGAGCGCCACTTGGCACCTTGTTCGGTGTGTCGGCGTTCCAGATCAACTTCGGTTCGTCGGCGATTGATACCGCAGGCGATCAGCCTGATGTGCTGGTAGCGATGAACCCGGCGGCGCTCAAAACCAACGTCGGCGCGTTGCGTGAGGGCGGTTTGATTATTGCCGATACCGGCGAGTTTTCGCAGCGTAATCTTGATAAAGCCAAATATGCGACCAACCCGATTGAGGATGGCAGCCTCGCCAAATGGCAGGTGTTGGCATTCGACATCAGCGCGCTGACGCTTGAAGCAGTGAAGCCGTTCGGTATGGGCAACAAGGATGCGCTGCGGTGCAAAAATATGTGGACGCTCGGGCTGTCGCTATGGATGTTCGACCGCGACCGGGAGCCGATTATCGATTGGCTGAACGCGAAATTCGCCAAGAACCAGGTACTCGCCGATGCCAATGTCGCGGCTCTCAACGCAGGTCATGCTTATGGCGAAACTGCCGAGATTTCGGGGCCGCTCAAGCAATTCCATGTTGAAGCAGCGTCGGTTTCGCCGGGGCTCTACCGCACCGTTACCGGTGCTGAGTCGATCTCGTTCGGGCTCGTGGCGGGTGCGCAGTTGGCAGGCCTGAAGATATTTTTCGGCGGCTATCCGATCACACCTGCCTCCGCGATCCTCCACCATCTCAGCCGCCTGAAAGAATATGGCATCACCACATTCCAGGCCGAAGATGAAATTGCCGCGATCTGTTCGGCCATTGGCGCGAGCTACGCGGGCCAATTGGGTGTGACCAGTTCGTCTGGCCCGGGCATTGCGTTGAAGGGTGAGGCAATGGGCCTCGCGATCATGACCGAACTGCCGCTGATTATCGTGAACAGCCAGCGCGGTGGACCATCGACCGGCCTGCCGACCAAAACCGAACAATCGGACCTCTATCAAGCCGTCTATGGCCGCAACGGCGATGCGCCGATGCCGGTTATTGCTGCACGCTCGCCTGTCGATTGCTTCGACTGCGCGATTGAGGCGGTGCGGATTGCGACGCAATATATGACGCCTGTCATGCTGCTGACCGACGGCTATATCGCCAACGCTGCCGAGCCGTGGAAGGTGCCCGATCTGGAGAGCTATAAGCCATTCCCGGCCGAGTTCATGGATGTCCCGCAAGACGGTGGTTTCAAGCCTTATGGCCGCGATGCAAAGCTGAAACGCCCGTGGGTCAAACCCGGCACCCCCGGCCTGATGCACCGCATCGGCGGCATCGAGAAAGAAGTCGATACCGGCCACATCAACTACGCGCCCGAGAACCATCAGGCGATGACCGACATCCGTTCAGCGAAGGTAAACGGCGTTGCCGATAGCATTCCGGATCAGGTAGTCGAACTCGGCGGCACCGGCGCAAAGCTCTGCGTTGTCGGCTGGGGCTCGACATACGGCCCGATCCACCAGGCGGTCCGCAGGCAACGTGCACAGGGAGCAGATGTCGCGCATGTCCATATCCGCCACATCTGGCCCTTGCCGAAGAATCTGGGTGAGATGCTGAAAAGCTTTGACAGGATCATTGTGCCGGAAATGAACACCGGCCAGTTGAAGACATTGCTGCGCGACCAGTTTCTGGTCGATGCGCGGCCCGTCAACAAGGTGTCGGGCCAGCCGTTTACGATTGCCGAGATGGAAGCCGCGATTGAGAGTGCGCTAGTATGAATTTTGTACCTGTCATGCTGAACTCGTTTCAGCATCTTACTTTTGCGGATACGTCGAAAAGTAAGACCCTGAAACAAGTTCAGGGTGACGGGGTTGGAGAAGTAAAATGAACGATATGACCCCCATCAAAACGACCACGCCCAAGGATTGGGAAACCGATCAAGAGGTCCGCTGGTGCCCCGGTTGCGGTGACTATGCGATATTGAAGGCGGTGCAGCGCACGATGCCAGAAATCGGCGGGACACCGGAAAACACCGTGTTTATCAGCGGCATTGGCTGTTCGTCGCGCTTTCCTTATTATATGGAAACTTACGGCTTCCACACCATCCACGGCCGTGCGCCTGCGGTGGCGACGGGGGTTAAGCTTGCTAATCCCGACCTCGACGTCTGGATCATCACCGGCGACGGCGATGCGCTATCGATTGGCGGCAATCACACGATGCACCTGCTCAGGCGCAATCTCGATTGCCAGATCATGCTATTCAACAACGAGATCTACGGACTGACCAAGGGCCAGTATTCGCCCACCAGCCGCGTTGGCACGACCAGCCCGTCGACGCCTTATGGCTCGGTCGACCGGCCAGCCACGCCTTGCGCTTTTGCGCTGGGATCGGGGGCGCGTTTTGTTGCACGCGGTTTTGACGTCTCCAAAAATCTGGTTGACGTGTTGAAGGCCGCGCACGCGCACCGCGGTGCGGCATTTATCGAGATTTTCCAGAACTGTATCGTCTACAACAAAGATGTGTTTGAAGAATTCGCCGTCCCCAAAGGCGCGGATGATCATCAGCTTTGGCTGCAAAATGGTGAGCCGATGCTGTTCGCCAAAGGCACCAAAGGCATTGCGCTCGATGTCGCAACATTGAACCTGAAAGTCGTCGATGTAGTTGACGGCGATCATGCAGCGGCGGGCGTCATTGTCCACGACGTCACCAACCGCTCGGTCGCGCATATGCTGGTTGAAATGCGCTTTGGCGAGTTTCCGATGGCGCTCGGTGTCCTCTATGATGACCCGCGCCCGACGTTCAACGATGCGGTCGTTGCGCAAAACAAATCGGCCAGCGAAGGCAAGTCGGCTGACTTGGGCAAGCTGCTGGCAAAGGGACAGACATGGACCGTGGCCGAGGGTCATCCGGAGATCTAAGTTTACACAGCCGTCACTCTGAACTTGTTTCAGAGTCTTACTTCTCACCACCGCAGAAAAAGTAAGATGCTGAAACGAGTTCAGCATGACGGTGTAATTGCTTGCAAAATAGGATTTGCTCCGTCAGCATCTACGGATGACGAATGAATGTGGCTCCTTCAATTCCCCAAACACCGCCTTGATTGGCGGTGTTTTTGGTTATGAGGCACAACGGTTCGTCGCGTTTTCGCGTGCAGGTATACTTACCTTTGTTACCTTATCGACCTGCCAGTGACGAAGGCAGCGAATCATGGATAACCTGACTCACAGCCTCGTCGGCGCGCTGCTCGGCCAGATGGGGCTGAAGCGCAAGACCGGGTTGGCGATGCCGACGCTGATTATTGCGGCGAACATTCCGGATATCGACGCGGTGACGGTGTTGCTCGGCGGGCAGCAACATTTGGCGTTGCGGCGCGGCATTACGCATGGTCCGATTGCGATGGTCTTGCTGCCGCTGTTGCTGTGGGGTGCAATGCTGTGGTTTGACGCGTGGCAAACACGGCGGGGGAAGCGGCCCGAGAAGCGATTGCCGGTTCATAGGGGTTGGTTGTTGGCGCTGGCGTTTATCGGGTGTTTGAGCCATCCACTGTTCGACTGGTTCAACAGCTACGGCGTGCGCTTGCTGGAGCCGTTTTCAAGCCGGTGGTTTTATGGTGATACACTGTTCATCATTGATCCGTGGATTTGGGCAGCTTTGGGTGCCGGTTTGTGGTTGTCGATACGGCGCGAACGGGTCGGACGTATC